>DASYPD010000433.1:0-9427 GCA_036007005.1 Gemmatimonadales bacterium | reverse complement strand
CGTCGCCTGCGGCGGCGGCAAGAACGGCGCGCCCAGCGGCGGAACCTACGTGGCATTTGCGCTGCCGACGCGGTAAGCAGTGATCTCACTGCTCGACAGGGCCATGTTCAATACCATCTTGAAGCAGGCGGGGCTGAAGCTATGAAAGTGCTCATCATCGTAGCCGAGACAGCTACCGGATACTCCGGCGCAGGGTCGGAGCGCCGCGGGCCGCCTGGAAGCTGCGCTCGACGCAGCTTGGCGGTGCTTCAGGGCCCTTGCCGAGACTTGAGCGCCACGAATTCGTCGCGGTTGAGCCGGATCTTCAGGCTGTCGGCCTTTCCGGCCGCCGAGGGAAACAGCGCGTGGACTCCGAAGAACTCGCGATAGAAGGGATCCCGCCACCGGGTGTAAAAGCGATCTTCTCCGTGATACTCCAGGTCGGCAATCTGGCCTTCGCCCATCTGTAGTGTCAGTCCGCGGCGGGTCAGGCGCACCATCAGTGGTCCGAAGACCGGGTGCTCGTAGCGCCCGACATAACGCGCGAGCGGCAATGGCGGTGGCCCCGCCGCCTTGCGCATCGCCTCCATTGCCCGCGCGGCCGAATCCTGCGCCGCCGCTTCCGTGGCCTGGCGCGGAAAGCCCTCCGCCGCCCAGTCGCGCGGCTCGTACCCCAGATAGGTGTCGAGAATGCGCGAGAGGATCGCGCCGTGGACCAGCGGCGCCGCCCAGGTATTGACCAGCACCACCGCGCCCAGCCGGTCGCGGGGCAGGATCGCCATGTAGGCGATCTGTCCGTTGCCGTTGCCGGTGTGCCAGTGCACCGGGTGGCCGCGATAATCCATGATCTGCCAGCCGATGCCGTAGCCCACTACGCTGTCCTCGACCATGCGGGCCGCGCGCATCGCCGGCGTGGTGGGAATGGGGACTTGAATCGTGTGCAGCGCCCGCATGGATGACTCGCTCACGAAGCGGACGCCGTCGAGAACGCCCTCGTTGAGGTGCAGGCGCAGCCAGCGGGTCAGGTCGGCGACGCTCGACTGCACCGCACCGGCAGGCGCGGTGGCCCCGCGCTGCAGCTCGCGCCGGATCGTTTGCTGGCGCCCCGCCAGCCTGGCGTGGGAGCGGGCCAGGTTCGGCATGCTCGCCGCCTGGTCGTAGCTCCAGGTCGACGAGGTGAGCTGGAGCGGCTTGATCAGCAGGTCGCGGAGCAGCTCCTCAAAGGGGACACCCGCCGCAGCCGCGAGCGCTTCGCCCCCTACTGTGTAGCCAATGTTGGAATAGACCATCTCTTGCCCCCGCGGTACGACCACCCGGAGATAGCGCATCCGCCGCAGGATTTCGGCGCGGTCCACCGCGGTCAGCACCCACATCATGTTGGCGGGCTCGATGCCGGTCCGGTGCGAAAGGAAATCGCGGACTGTGGCGCTATCGGTCAATCCCTGCGTGGGCACCACCAGACCGGGCAGATAGCGACGCACCGGATCGTCCCAGTGCAGTACGCCGCGGTCCACCAGAATCGCCGCGGCGGTTGCCGTGAACGACTTGGAGAGCGAGGCGATGTCAAAGACGGTGTTCTCGTCGACCTTGTCGGGCCTCCCGAGCTCGCGGACTCCGTACCCCTTGGCCACCAGCACTGAATCGTTGCGGACCACGGCGATGGCGATGCCGGGAATCTTCCAGTCCACCAGCACCTTCTCGATGTAGCGATCGAGCTCGGCGGGAAAGCGCTCCCGCGGGGGATGCTGGGCCGGGGCGGGCAGCGGCCGAGCCAGCAGGGTGCTGACTAATGCCAAATTTTTGGCACTCGAGGCGACGCGAAAGCGGGTCATGGGAGGTAACTCGTGTCAGCGAGAGGTAAGGGCGGTTTGGGCGGCGAGCCGTACCGCGATGTGGCGGTCGCTCAACCGCGGCCGGAGCCGTTCGGCCCGGGCGGAACCGCCGAGCTGGGCGGCATAGTCCACGGCCTCGATGCGCACCTGCCAGGCCGGGTCGGTGAGCGCGGCGGTCATAGCCGGCTCGGAGCGCGGATCCACCGCCACGGCGAGCGCATGCGCCGCCATGGCGCGGAGTCGCCAGACCGGATGGCTCAGCAGGGCAACGAGGCGCGGGGTGGCGCGGGGATCGCGGACCGGCGCCAGTGCCCAGGCGGCATAGGCCTGCTCGCGCCAGTCCTGCGATTCAAGGCTTGCGAGCAGGGGCTCGATCAGCTTGCCAGCCGTAATACGGGAGAGCGCCCAGGCCGCGCGCTCCCGCACCAGATCCCCGCGATCCTGCGGTACCCGCGACTGCGCCTCGAAGAGCCACACGGCGAGCGTGGAATCGGCGCCATGCAAGGCGGTGAGCACGGTGCGGGCGGGAAAGTCGTTGGGCATGCCGGGGAGCCGCTCGCTCGCCGGCGAGGCCAGCACATCGCTTTGACGGTCGGGCTCCGGCGCCGCGAGCTGCCTCGTCCAGGAGGGCATCCCGAACGTCAGAGCCGCGGCCGGGAGGGCTGCACAGAGTCCTAACCCGGCAAGACCGAGGGCGACCCAGCGCGGCGGCCGAGTGCGGGCCAGCCGGTCGTCGAGCACCGCGAGGAGGCGCGCTTCGAGCTCGCGCGGGCGGGCGAGCGCCGTTGCTGCGAGCGGCAGCCGAGCGCTACGGCCGGCGATCCTGGCCACACGCAGCAGTAGGTGGGCATAGGCTTCCGGATCGACGCCGCGTCCGAGCACCAGATCGTCGCAGGCACGCTCGCTCTCCGTGCGCATGCGGACGATTGCCATCCACATCAGGGGATTGCACCAATAGATGGCACGGGCGATATCGGCTAGAAAGTTGAGCAGGTAATCGCGCCGCTCGCAGTGGCCGAGCTCATGCGCGAGCGCCGCGGAGCGATCGGCAGCCGGCCACGACTCGGCGGACCTGGGAAGCAGCACGACCGGCTCGAGCAGACCCGCAACCGCCGGAACCGCCAACTCGTCGCTCACCCGAACCCGCGCTCCGCCTTGGCTCAGACGGCACTCCGAGCGCCGGACGATCCGGCGGGAGGCGAGGTCGGCTCGCAGCCGTCGCCCGCCGAACCAGAGCACTCCGGCCATCCAGGTGAGCAGCACGGCGAAGGGCAGCCAGGAGCGGTCGCGGGTATCCGGGTTGCCTAACCCGGCCGCCGTCTCGAATGGTACCGCGCCGCTGGTGGGGGTGCGCGGCCTCCCGGGAGTAACACTCGCCTGCGCCGGAGCCGGGGCGGGCCGCCGCAGCGGCAAGCGGAGCGGGGGGAGGATCACACTGAGCGGGGGCAGCAAGAGCGTAGCGAGAATCGCTCCGCTCCAGACCGCGTGCCGGGTCGCGGCAGAGCGCCGCCGCCGCAGCAGAGCTGCAACGACGCCGGCCAGACCCAGCACCAGGGCCGGTCTCACGCCCACGGCCAGCAGAAAGGAACCGAAGTCGCTCACCGCGAGGCTTCGCGCTTCCTGGTGCGGGCCTTGGCCACGAGCTCGGCGAGCCGCGCCAGCTCGGCCTCGCTGATCCGGTTTTCGCTGCCGAGCAGGGCGGCCATTGCCTCGACGGGAGAACCGTCAAAGAACGTTCGCACCACGTGGCGGAGTGAGCTCGCTCCCGCGGCCGGGCGGGGCGTGGACGGCCGGTAGACGTAGCGGCGACCCTCTTCCTGATATGTCAGGTGGCCCTTTTCGAGCAGGACGCGGAGCAGGCCGCGGACCGAGGTATAGGTCGGAGGGTCGGGCAGGGCGACATGGATCTCAGCCGCAGTGGCCTGGCCGAGCCGGTAGACGACATCCATGATCTGGCGTTCGCGGCGGCTCAGAGTCAGGAGATCGGCGGAGCGCATCATGTATGTTAATATTTTGACATTGAAGCCGGCTGTCAAGGTGGGCTCGCTCGAGTTCCTGACTCGGCCCTCCGCCGCGCCCAGCGGCGGGACCTACGTGGCGTTTGCGCTGCTGACGCCGTAGAACCGACCGCTGACACTTTCTTGGATGCCTGCCTGGCCGAGCGTAGCTTTCGAGCGGGCTCGCTGCTCGCCTTTTTCAGGCGGACGCCGGGCTATTTGGATGACACTATGCCGAGCCTAGCCTCTTAGTATGCCAGGATGCCGGTTACCACGCGATTGCTCCAGCGGCTCCATGAGTCACTGGGCGAAGAAGCCACCAACGACCTGTTCGCCTGGTGGGAAGAGGCCGCCACTGTGAATCGCGCCACCGTCCGTGAGGTCGCGGATCTCTATTACGCGCGGTTCGACGCTCGTTTGGAGAAGGGCTTGGCCGAGGTCCGGGCTGAACTGCGCACCGAGCTGTCCAAAGAGTCGGGTCAGCTCCGTTCCGAGATGGCCACGGCGTTGGGTCAAGTCAGGTCGGATATGGCTATGGAGTTCGCTAAGGTCCGGAACGAGATGACGGAAGGATTCGGAAAGCTCCGGTCCGAGACCGCCGGTCAACACGCCGACCTCATCAAATGGATGTTCATCTTCTGGATCGGCACGCTGGTTCCCCTCGCAGGGCTGATCGTCGCCTTGACCAAGCTCTAGTTCTGATCGCGCCGGCCCGTGCAGCCGGTGCCCTGACGCAAGCGAGGCAGCATGTCCCGCTTTGACCGCGAAGAGCGCGACCTCGGTCTCGATACCACGATCACCCGGCGCGACTTTCTCGACGCCACCTTGCTCGCCGCGGGCGCCGCCTTGTTCAACCTGCCCGCGCCGGCGAGCCGTCAGGCCCCCGCTTCCGCACTGTCCAACCCGGATTGGGAGGGCTTCGCCGGAATCGGCGACTACGCCCGCTCTCACGGCAACACCTGGGAGGCCGTCTCGGTCGCCCACCAGCTTCGGGACGGGAAATTCGACTCGTCGGCCCGGAGCATGGCCAGCGACACCGGCGAGGCCTACGACCTGATCGTGGTGGGCGGCGGGCTGTCCGGACTGGCCGCCGCGGCATTCTTCCACAAACGTGAACGGGGCCGCTGCCTCCTGCTCGACAACCACCCGATGGTGGGCGGCGAGGCCAAACGGAACGAGTTCGTGGTTGACGGGGTGCACCTCATCGGGCCGCAGGGATCCAACGACTTCGGCACCCGGCTCCCCTCAGGATGGGTGGGGGAGTACTGGAAGGAGCTGGGCCTCCCGTACGGCGTCGGCGCGTTCGAGCATCAGGCCTGGGCTCCCGGCGTGAAGCCGCTCGAGATAACCCGCGACAACTACACCTTCCAGATCTGGAGCGATGAGTTCGCGAGCCATGGCTTCTTCTTCGAGCAGGCCGACGGATCGCTCCGCCTGGTGCGCGACGCCTTCGGCGCGGGCCTGCCGGAGACGCCCTGGTCCGAGGCGCTGCGCCGCGACTTCATCCGCTGGAGATCGAACCCGAAATTCTACGAAGGCGCAGACCTGGCCCGCTGGCTCGATGGCATGACCTACGAGCAGCTCCTCGTGAAGGTGCATGGGCTCGACCCCGCCGTGGCACGCTACACCGACCCGATCCTCGCGGGCGCGGCCGGCGGCCTGGGCAGCGACGTAATCTCGGCGCGCTGCGCGGCGCAGATCGGCTTGCCCGGCACCGTCAACGGGCCCGGCGGGGGTCGCTGGCAGTCCCAGCGCCTGGCGGACACGCTCGAATCCGGCACCTCGTTCCCCGGCGGGAACGACGGCATCATGCGGCATGTGCTCAAGCTGCTGCTGCCCAGGTCGATCGTGGGCGAAGGCTTCGCGGGCATTCTCAACGGCCGGGTGCGGTTCGCGGAGCTGGATCGCCGCGGGAATCCCACCCGGATCCGGCTCGCTGCCACCGCCATCCGCGTCACCAACTTGCCTGACGGGACGGTCGAAGTGATCTACGCCCAGGGCGGCCGGCTCTACCGCACCAGCGCCCGCGGCGTGGTGATGGCCAATGGCGCCTGGGCCTCGCAATACATCGTTGCGGACCTGCCGGATGGCTATCGGGAGGCCTTTCGCGACTTCGTCCGGGCGCCGATGCTGGTGGTGAACGTGGCGCTCAAGCGCTGGCGGTTCATGTACGAGCAGGGCCTGACGGCGGCGAGCTACCGCGACCGCTTTGGTTTCTCCTGCAACATCCGCCAATCCATGGTGGCGGGTGACTACCGGCCGCAGCTGCATCCCGACAAACCGACAATTCTCACCTTCTACGTCCCGTTCCAGCGGCCCGGCTCGCCACTCAAGGACCAGGCCGTGGCGGCGCGCACCGAGCTCCTCGCGACGACCTACCGTGAATACGAACGGCGCATTCGGGAACAGTTGGTCCGCCTGTTTGGATCAGCCGGCTTCGATCCCCGAGCCGACATCGGCGGAATCATCCTGAACCGGTGGGGTCACGCCTACGTCTGCCCCGCTCCGGGGTTTTACTTCGGCCGAGACGGGAAGCCCGCGGCCCCCGACGTGCTGCGCCAGACCGTGGGGCGGGTGGCGTTCGCGAACGCCGAGCTGCACGGACACCAGAACTGGCGCGACGCGACGGCGGAGGGGAAGCGGGCGGCGGAGCAGTTGTTCGGCTGACGGGTCCCGTGGCGTCGATGTCCTTGGCGGTAGACCGCGGAGCCGGCGGCGAGTAGCTTCGGAGCAAGCACCCCGAACCCCGAAGCCCTCTCCATGCAGAAAAGCGTCCTCCTCGCCGCCCTGGCCACCGTCGCCTTTGCCGGCCAGCAGCCCAATCCCGCCCGGGCTCCGCGCTTGTTCAAAGACAGTCGCGAGATGTTGGCAATCGCACGCGCCCAGGACCGCCACGAGGTCACCCTGCTGATTGCCGCCGAGCCGGGTCGTACGGCTGCCGTCGCAGAGCGGGCCCGGCGCGCCGGCGGTGACCTGCGCTACCGCGACGACGAAGTCGGCTATCTCCGCGTCCGGCTTCCCCTCGAGCGGGCCGGAGAGCTCGCCGAGTCCGCGGGGATCGAATCGGTCACCCTCGACGTAACCACGCGCGATCCCTTTCGCATGGGCGCCCAGCTCTCGCCGCCGCAGGATACCATCTGGCCGCCGCGCTGGAGCGACTATCCGCTCAGCCACCCTTACTCCCCGCTCCGTGATCTCGACGCGGCGGAGTTCCTCGTCCAGCATCCGAGCTTCGACGGTCGCGGCGTCGGTATCGCCCTGCTCGACGGCAATTTCGATCTGTTACTGCCGGAGTTTCAGACCGCCTACACTCTCGACGGCAAGCGGATTCCCAAGATCGCCGACTATCTCAATGTCAGCGACCCCCGCGATGACGCCGACGAGATGCCGCAATGGGTCGACATGCACGAGGAGGTGACGGCGAGCGGAGAGCGGATCGCCTTCCGGGGCCGGAGCTTCACGACGCCGCGCGACGGCAGGTTCCGGATCGGCCTGTTCGACGAACGCAAGTTCAATGATCCGTCCAACGGCGCCTATCTCGATCAGGACGTCGATCGCGACGGCAATCCAAAGGGCGACGACGGGGTATTCGGCGTGTTATGGGACGAAGCCAGCAACGACGTCTGGGTGGATACCGACCGTGACTCGAGCTTCGCCGACGAGAAGCCGATGACCGACTACGCGAAGCGGGGCGATGTCGGCGTCTTCGGCAAGGACGACCCCACAACCCCGATGCGCGACGCGATCGGCTTCGCGGTCCAGACCGACCCGCGGAACAAGTTCGTCTCCATCAACGTCGGCATCTACCAGCACGCCACCGAGATCATGGGGTCGGTCGTCGGCAATCGCGAGCCGAACGGCCGGCTCCAGGGGGTGGCGCCGGGCGCTCGGCTGATCTCCATGTATTACGGGGTGAGTAACGCGCATGGCATGATCGAGGGCCTGATCGCGGCATTCAAGCACCCCCTCGTCGATCTGATCGTGCTCGAGCAGAGCGTCGCCATCGCCTCCCTTCCGTACCTGCCTGCCGATGGGCGCCATCCGATCAGCGTCATCCTGCAGCGCCTCATCACGCGCTATCAGAAGCTGGTGTTCGTGCCGGGCTCCAATTCCCCCGGCTTCGCGCTGGTGGCGGAAGACGGACTCGCGCCGGGCGCGATGAGCGTGGGTGGCTATCAGTCCCAGGAGAGCTACCGGCTCAACCTTGGCTACGTGCCCGAAGGCGCGGATCATCTGCATTGGGGCGCCCTGTCCCACGGACCGAGCGGCACCGGCGCCCTCAAACCGGATCTGCTGGCACCGAGCGGTCAGATGTCGACCGATATCGGCTATCTGTACCGGACCTTCGAGCAGGAGCTGCGTGGCCTCTATCAGCTCCCGGCGGGTTATTCCGTCGATGGCGGTACCTCGACCGCCACCCCCATGGCAGCCGGCGCTACGGCGCTGCTGCTGAGCGCCGCGAAGCAGAGCGGAGTGCCCTACGACGCCGCCCGGCTCAAGGCCGCGCTGGTCGGTAGCGCCCGCTTCATCCCGAGCCTGGCGGCCCACGAGCAAGGCAATGGTCTCCTCCAGGTCGCTGCCGCCTACCGGTTGCTCACCGCGCTGGCCAACGCCCGGCCGGTCGCCATCGTGAGCCGGGCTCCGGTGCAGACCCGCTTGAGTCACCTGCTGGCTCCGCCGCACGAAGGGGTCGGCTTGTACGAGCGGGAGGGCTGGTCGGTGGGAGCCCACGGAAGTCGCACGGTGACCCTAACCCGCACGTCCGGGCCTCCCGGCGCGCTGCTCTTCCAGCTGAGCTGGCAGGGTAACGACGGAACCTTCAGCGGCCCGAGCTCCCTCGCGCTGCCGCTCAACCAGCCGGTCGGACTGAGCCTCGCCATCACCGTCAAAGAGCCCGGCGCCCATTCGGCGCTGCTGACCCTCGATACCCCCACGGTGCCCGGGCACGCCTACCGGATGCTCGCGACCGTGGTCGCCCCGCTGCAGTTCGGCCCCGGGCACACCCTGAGCGCCGAGCTCAGCGTGCCCCGCCCGGGAGACCGTCCCGTCTTCGTGCTGGTACCGGCCGGTGTGTCGGCACTCAGCTTTTCCGCGGCCGGCGAAGATACCACCGTACGGCTCACCGCGATCTCGCCGGAGCGGGCGGATCTCTATCCCTGCTCCTTCACGGCGCCGGCCAGCCAGCCGTGCGTGGTGGCCAACCCGGAGCCCGGCGTGTGGGAGATCAATGCCGCCATCACCTTCGGGCTGCGCAATTTCGATCCGAACCGCCCTAACCCGCTTAAGTCCGCCAAGCTCACCGTTTCCGTGGCCCTCGCGGGAGTGGCAATTGCCGCAGACACCGCCGCCGCCCGGCGGTCCCAGGCGGAAGCTACGGCCGACCTGCCACTCCGTCTCACCAATCAGTGGGCCGCCCTCTCCGTCGCTGCCGCCCAGACCGCGCTCGGCAGCGCCTACCGGACGACTCGTACGATCCAGCAGGGTGAACAGCATCTCTATGAGGTGATGGTGCCCCGGGGCGCCACCTCGCTGCTCGCCCGGGTGAGCGACGTCGCGCCACAGGCCGACCTCGATATTTACCTGCTCGATTGCACCGCCCCCGCCCCCGCCCCCGCCCCC
>DASYPD010000432.1:0-4134 GCA_036007005.1 Gemmatimonadales bacterium | reverse complement strand
ACACCATCATCTGGCGCCTGGTGATCAGCTACTACACGATCGTGTTCGGTTCGCTCGTCTTCTCGGCCTGGGTGCGCCGCGGCCTCATGGGCATCGAGCAGGATACCGGTGGGCTCCCGGCCGAGGTCAAGCCGGCGCTGTGAGTTCCTTGCCCCGGCCCTCTCCGGCGCCTACGTTTGAGCGACCGTTTCACCGCAGGAAGACTCCCGCGAATGCAGCTTGAAGCTGGTGGCCGCCCGCGCGTCGGCGCCCTACGACGTCCGCCTGGGCCACGGTACGTGCCGAGACCGAGCGCGCCGCCACTCGCGGTGCTGCTGGTCAGACACGGCCAGCTCCGAGGCGAGCGGCTGCTGGTGCGCGGTCCGGTCGTGAACATCGGTCGCGCGGCGTATAACGACCTGCGGCTCCCCGATCCGAGCGTAGGCGCGAGCCATGCGAGGCTCCAGTTGCGCGAGGGGGTGTGGATGTTCTCCGATCTGGGTTCCACCCAGGGAAGTGCCGTCGACGGGGAGCCCGTGACTGGGGAAGCGCCGCTGCCGCCGGGTGCTCTGCTTAGCCTCGGCGAGGTCCAGCTCAGCTTCGATCCCCGCGATGCCACCGTGCCGCCTCCTATCGCCGCGCTGCCCTCCGGGGCCCCGGAGCTCGACCCCGCCGCCCGCCGCCGCCCGCCCCCGGCAGCGCCCACACGCCTCGCTCTGCGCCGCTGGTTCCTCCTCGCCGGTATGCTGCTCGGCAGCTTGCTGCTGGCCGGATACCTCGTGCTCGTCTGAGCGATGCGAATCTCCTGCGCGGGCAATACGGACGTCGGGGTCGTCCGGTCGGGAAATGAGGACAGTTTTCTGCTCGATTGCGCTCGGGGACTCTTCATCGTCGCTGATGGAATGGGGGGACACGCCGCCGGCGAGGTGGCCAGCGAGATGGCGGTGCGGATCATCTCGACGGAGCTGGGCAGCCTTCGGGGCATGAACGACGGCGACGCGGCGGGACGCATGCGCAGCGCGATCCGCAAGGCCAACGCCGAGATCTTCGACCGCACCCTCGCGGAGCACGACAAGCGGGGAATGGGCACCACGGCGACGGTCATGGTGCTCTTTTCGCGCCGCTTCCTGATCGGACAGGTTGGCGACAGCCGCGCGTACCTGCTCCGCGAAGGCGAATTCCTCCAGCTCACCAAGGACCACAGCTACGTGCAGGAGCAAGTCGATGCCGGGTTGCTCACCCCGGAGCAGGCCCGGACCCATCCCTACAGCAACGTGATCACCCGCTGTGTCGGCGCCAACGAGGATGTGGCCCCTGACATCTATTTCGGGAATCTGGAGCAGGGCGACGTCGTGCTGCTGGCCTCCGATGGGCTCACCGGCATGCTGGAGGATCAGCAGATCGCCAGCATCATGACGTCCGAGGAGAATCCCGAAGTGTGCGTCAACCGCATGATCACCGACGCCAACAAGCGCGGCGGGCTCGATAACATCACGGCGATCGTGGTGCGCGTCGATTCCACCGATGGCGTCACCGGCGAGATGGCCGTTCCCAAGTCGGCCTGAGGGCACGTGCGGAATCCGAAGCTCTGGATCTTTCTCGCCCTCGGTCTCATCGCCGCGGGTTTCCTGCTCACCTTGTGGCGCTCCCTTCGCGCCCGCCGGGTGGAGCTGCCGACCGGACGCGAAACGGCGATCGGCTTCGGGACCAATTTCTTCGATACTCTGGGCATCGGATCCTACGCGCCGACCACCGTGCTGTTCCGTTTTTTCCATCTCGTCCCCGACGAGCATATCCCCGGCACCCTCACGATCGGCCATGCACTCCCCACCATCGTGCAGGCTTTCATCTACATCTCGATCGTGCAGGTCGAGATGATGACGCTGCTGTTGCTCATTCTCGCCGCGATGGTCGGTTCCTGGGTGGGCGCGGGTGTGGTCGCAAGCTGGCCCCGGCGGAAGATCCAGCTCGGGATGGGCGCCGCGCTCCTGGTGGCGGCGCTCCTCTTCATGCTCAAGAATCTGGACGAGATGCGGGGGACGCCGGTGTTCGCGGGGGGAGAAGCGCTTGGCTTGACCGGCGTGCTGCTCCTCGCCGCGCTGCTGGGCAACTTCGCGCTCGGCGCTTTGATGACGCTCGGGATCGGGCTCTACGCCCCCTGCCTCATCATGATCAGCCTGCTCGGGATGAGCCCCAAGGCGGCGTTTCCGATCATGATGGGATCCTGCGCCTTTCTGATGCCGTTCGCGAGCATGCGCTTCCTCAAGGCGGGCGCCTTCAGCCTCCGCCCGGCGCTGGGGCTCGCGCTCGGCGGCATTCCCGCCGTGCTCATCGCGGCGTTCATCGTGAAAGCGTTGCCGCTCGTCGCGGTGCGCTGGCTGGTGGTGATTGTGGTGCTCTATGCCGCGTTCGGGCTGCTACGCGCCGCCCGGCAGCCGGCAGCACTTCCCTAGTCATCGCGAGGGCCGCGGGCCCGACGCAATCTCCCGCGACGGACCCAAATCCGAATACAGCTCGCTGCAGGTCGCGAGCAGGCCCGGTGCCCACTTGACGCAATCTTGACGCCGTGGTCCCAGACTCCACCTGACCTTAACGGCATGGGTGGGCATGAGAATGACGATAGGGACTCTCAGCGTAGTCGTAGCTCTCCTGGCCGCGAGGACTTTAGTGGCGCAGGAAGTCGCGGGCTCCGGGCTCGCAAGGGCCCGGGTGCGATTCGCCACGGAGGCTCACAAAGTACAGCAGGTCGTGGGTCAGCTTGTGGTACACGGGCGGGATTCCCTGACGGTGCTGCAGGACGGCGAAGCTGGCCGGATCACAATCCCCTCAGCGCAGGTGCTCACCGTCGCGGTGAGTGGGGGACAGCATTCCCATCCATGGACCGGCCTGGCAGTCGGTCTCCTTGGAGGGGCGGCCGTTGGGGCCATCTCCGGCGCGAGCTCGGGAGACGATGGGCTTTTCACCGGCGGCGAGTTGGCCACCATCGGGGCACTTGGCGGTGGGGCGATCGGTGGATTGGTCGGTGCGGTGGTCGGCGCAATGGTCCACACCGAGCGTTGGCGGCCGTATGTGGGCATCGGGCAGGGGCAGGTCGGCCGGTCGGGCGTCGCGCTGGGGGCCCGGGTGAGCTTCTGAACAACACTCATTGCGGGGGCTAACGACCTGCGCTTTGGCGCGGATGATTGCACGCTTCGTCGCGACGAAGTGCATGCCGATTAACACGCCGGACTCTCCCGCCAGGAGCGCCCGCCGGATGTGCGCCGCCTCGCAATGACTCTAGAGCAGCGACCGCCCCACCTCCAGTCGCGCCTTGATCTCCTTCGCGGGCTGCTCGAGCAAGCCCGCCACGGCATCCAGCGAGCATTCCGGCGGGCTCGCCACGAACACCCGGAGCCGGCGCGCGCTGCGGTACAGCTCCGCGGCGATCCGGGGTAACCCGAGATGCCCTGCGCGGCCCTCATCGGTGAGCCGCTCGACGCTGCCGTCACGCAGCCGGAGCGGAAGATCGACCGAGAGCATGTCGTCGCGAGCGGGGAAGTCGAGCAGCAGCTGGTCCGGGCCCAGCCCCGCCTCGGCGGCGAGGGCATCCTCCACCCGCTCCGTCAGCGCGGGATCAGTCGCCATCCAGCCCTCCGGGTGGGCCGTGACTTCGCTGGCGGGGAGGTCCAGCGCGCGTTTGTAGAGTCGGCGTGCGCGCACCGCGGCGGCCAGCCTGCTGGCATCCCGTTCCTCCAGCAGCTGCATGAAGGTCTCATCGGTGAGGTCCGCGACGCTCTCGACCGTTACCCTCCCGCGCCGCAGCGCGCCGCGCGCGGCGCGCTTGAACATGCAGGTCGCACTGCGCACGGCATGGTGCCAGTACACGTTCCGGTACATCTGATACTTGGCAAAGAGCAGCGACTCGAGCGCGCTCACCCCCTTTTCCTGAACGCCGATTTCCTGCCGTCCGCCGTCGGCTTCGACCAGCGTGAGCGATGCGAGCAGCCGGTCGACGTCCACGGTGCCATAGGGGACTCCGCACATTCGCGAGTCGCGGCAGAGGTAATCGATCTTGTCGAGATCGAGCGAGCCCGAGATCAGGCCCTGCACGGAGCTCGCACTCGCGCCGCGGATCAGGCTGGCGATTTCCTCGCCCAGCCCGGCCCCCCCCAGGTC
>DASYPD010000431.1:0-5558 GCA_036007005.1 Gemmatimonadales bacterium | reverse complement strand
GCGAGTCCCCGCGTCTCACGGCGGAAATCGTCGCCTCGTAATCCGCGATGTCGAATTGGATACTGTCTCGCTGGAGCACGACGGTGGCGCGCGAATCGCAGCGCGAGCCGTTGCAGAGGTCCGCCCTCAGCCCTCCGCTGTCGGACTGAAAGCGAAGCTCAAAGGGCAACACCGCCCCGGCGAGATCGAGCGCCCCGCGCCAGCTCCCCGTCAGAGGCGCCTGGGACCTTGGCGCGAGCAGGAGCGGAAGCAGAAGCAGGACTCTGCGCATGCTCAAGGCCGGGAGCTCGGCTCGAAGCCGCCGCCCAAATAGCGTTCCCCCGCGCGGATGGCGAGTGGCAGCGCGTTGCCGCGCCACGGTGCGGGGCAGGGGTAGGCGGTGTTATAGGCGCAAAACGGATTGCGGGCGCGATTGAAGTCGAGCAGGTAGCGGTCTCCCCCCAGGGGAATCAGGGCGACGAAGCGTCCAGCTGGATAGGTCGTCCGGCCGCTGGTGGCATCCCGGAAGAAAATCTCCAGTTCCGACTCCTCGTCCGACACCCCCGGAATGCGCCTAACCCGCAGTGTCTCCGCCTTCCCCTCCAGCCTGAGGCTCACGCTGCCGGCTTCACTCGCTTCGACCTCCGTCCCGTCGGGTGCCAGCAGCCGGAGGGTGGCCGGCACCGGTGCGGGGATCAGGGTGACCGGGGCGGCCGCCTGCGGATCGTAGGGGAACCAGCTGGGCTCCTTTCCGGTCCGTAGCTCCGCGGCGAAGACCGTGACCACGCTATGTCCGGGCGCGCCGCTCGCCAGCAAATGCCACGCGCCGAGCGCGACCCCGCGACCCCGTACCAGCGCTTGCTCGCTCGCCCCGCTGCGAAGCACCAGACGACCCTCGCGCTCGACCAGCTCTCCGGCGGCGATCCCGCTCAAGGGAACGGCCGCCGTCGGCGGTCCAAAGCTGAGTGCCGCCCCGATGGGGACGACTCCGACCGCGCGGCGCGGCGAAAGCGGCGCGGCTCGCAGCCACTTGGCGAATTCACGCCGCTCCTGCTCGACCGCGGTACGGCTCTGTCCGCCTGCCGCCAGCGGCCAGACGGCGCCGGCAATCCCGACGGCTGCGGCCAACGCGAATCGGAGCGGTGCGCTCAATTAAGTCCCGCCTGCGGTGCCGAAAAGGAATGGTGTCGTGGTGGGTTGGGGAGAGCCGCCCGCGGGCTCGACGGTAAGCGCGAAGCCAGTGATCTCCTCGTTCGCCGGTACGTTGATCCCCTGCACCAGCTGCTGCCCGCCCGACTCGGTATTGAAAACGGTCGAGGGAATCGGATTCCCATGTTTCGGCATCAGCCACAGCTGGTAAGCCCGACCCGCCGGCGCGGGCTTCAGCCGGAAGGTATTCAGGAGCAGCGAGTGGGCCGCGCGGTTCCAGAATACCTGCACCACCGGAGGCGCCTCGCCCGTCGCGGTGAGCGTGGTGAGCTGTACCGTCGGCTCGAGCAGCGCGTGCAAGATCGCCTCGCGCTCCGCCAACCGCTGCTCGCTTCCGGCCAGTCTCTCTTGGAGCGTGCGGGTCTTGAGCAAGAGTCCGATGGAAAGCAGCAAGCTGGCGGCGAGCGCCACGCCCAAGCCGATCCCGCTGAGGGAACGCCGCCTGGATGGCTGGACGGCGGCACGGCTGCCGAGCTCGGCGAGCTTTGCCGAACCAATCCGCTCGCGCAGGCGCTGCTTGAGCTCCGCGCTCGGGGGGCGCTCGTCCTGCAGCGCCAGCAGCGCGCTCACCTCGCGGAACTCGGCCAGCTCGCGCTGCAACTCCGGCGAGGCGGCGAGTGCCGCCTCGAAGGCGCGGGTTTCTTCGGGCGACAACCCGCCCAGCGCGTACCCCGGCGCCAGGTCTCGCAGCGAGTCGTGGGTCGCGTCGCTCATGCGTTGGGCTCGAGATAATAAGGACGCAGCATCTCGCGGAGCTTTTCCATGGCGAGCCGGACCCGGGTCTTCACGGTCCCCAGCGGCTCACCGAGCCGCTCCGCAATCTCGGAATGGGAGAGCCCGTCGTAATAGGCCAGCTCGATGGCCTGGCGCTGCGGCGGCGACAATCCACGCAATGCTTCCGCCACCACTTTACGCCGCTCCAATCGCTCGATGTCACGCTCACCGCCGACCGCGCTGCCCATGGCCGGGGGAGCCCCGGGCTCCGCCGCCGCGGCGCTGCTTGCCACCCGAGCTCGCCGAGCGCGGGCTCGAACCAGGTCCAGCGCGCGACTGCGGCAAATCATGGTGAGCCAGGCTGCCACGGAGCCTCGCTCCGAGCGGAAGCGTGTCGCATCCCGCCACGCCTGGGTGAAACTGTCGAGGACGATCTCTTCCGCGTCGGAGCGCTCGCCGGCGATGCGGTACGCCAGGGCGTAGAGCACCGCTGCGTAGCGGTCATACAGCCGTTCCAGCGCGGCTTCATCGCCCTGCGCAACGCGGTCGAGCAGGCCGCGGTCGCTTTCGGTCACGCTGGTGAGCGGCAGAGTTGCCATGGCTCCGGAACGTGCGGAAGTGCGAGCGAACGCGACAGGCGGGCCGGTCCCGACCCGTCGCTGCAGCATACTAGCGCCGAGGCATCGGGGCGTCCACCCCGCAGCGCTCGAAGGCGCGGTCATGGGAGCGGCTTGGGGCCATCGCTCGCCGTAAACAGCAGGCTCACCGTCCGTCCGCCATAACGTGCCTGCAGAATGTTGACCTGATCGGAGAAGCGCTCGGCGAGCACCCCAAACCAGACCCGCACGCCGGACAGCCCCTCCGACACCGGAGCGCGGAGCGTGAGCGTCAGCGTCAATCCTTCGGCCCGCACGGCGTCGAGCCGCAGTGCAATTGGGCGGCCGGCGCGATCGGTCAGGCGAAAGCGCTCCCTGAGGTAGCCCTCGATCGCCGCGGGGAGGTGGCCGGGCGGGAAATCATCGGCGAACACGCGCAGAGCCACGGTGACATTGCGCTCTCCGGGAGCCAGGGTGAGCGATGCCGAGCTCGAGTGAATCGGGTGGCGAGCGAGCAGGACAGCGGCGAGCGTCAGCGCAACGTGCACGGGCTCACCAGGGGACGCGCTGGACCGCCAGCACCGCGGCCCAGGCGGTGGCAGCGAGCGAGGTCAACGCGGCGCGGGGCCACGACCCCGAGGCCGGAGCCCTAACCCGCATTGCGGCATCGATCCCCGCGAGCAGCAGCAGCGCCACGCCCAGGACCATGACCTGGCCCAGCTCGATCCCGAGATTGAAGGCGAAGAGTGGCACAACCACCGAGCCCGTAAACATCTCGCGCAGGAAGCTGGCGAAGCCCGCGCCATGGATCAGCCCGAAGCTGCCCGCCAGGACCGGACCAGCCCAACCTCCCGGCGGCGTGCGACCCCGTTGGAGGTTGGCGAGGCCGGTGGCCACGATCGTGAGCGGAATCAGGAACTCGACCAGCGTGGTGGGCAGCCGCACCGTCGCGGTCACCACCAGGGCCAGCGTCAGCGAATGACCGAGCGTGAACGCGCTGGTGACCGTCAGCAGGTGACGCCAGTCGCGCAATGAATACGGCGCCACCAGCACCAGCAGGAACAGCAGGTGATCGAGCGCACTCGGGCTGACGATGTGATGGAACCCCAGCCGGAGAAATACCCCCAGCTCGCTCATCGGGCCGCCTCGATCGCCCTGGCGTGGGTCTGCAGCAATGGATCCTCGCTGCCCCACGCGAGGGCCCGCGCGATCGCCGCTTTCGCCTCGCCCGGCCTGCCGCTCTTGTAAAGGGCCCAGGCCAGCAGGTCGTATCCATAGACGTCCCGTCGGGTCTCCAGATCCCGCTGCACCGCCGCCAGAATCTCGGGGACCCTGCGATCGTGATCGAGCAGCGCAAGGTACCAGCCGCGGTGGAAGCCGCCACGCGGGGCCCGGGAGGCTGCCTCCATTGCGCGATAGTATTCGGCGGCCTGGGCGGCGTCTCCTCGCGCACGCCACGCATCCCCGACTTCCGCGAGAGTAGCGGGATCCAGATGCCGGGTTAGGGACGAATCACCGAGCCGAACCGCCGTGCCGTAGTCACCCGTGGCGAGTGCCAGGCGTGCTCGTGCCGCGAGCAAGCGCCAGTGGTCCGGGAGGAGCGCCAAGCCGGCATCGAGCCGGCGTCGCGCCTCGGCGTAAGCGCCGAAGCGAAGGGCGAGCTCGCCGAGCCGGAGCTCGAACCAGGCCAGCTGCTCGATCGGCAGCGGGTCGCTTCGCGCCACCTTGCGGCGAGCCCACTCCAACAGGGAACGGGCCGCGCCCGCGTGTCCCCGCAGCTCGAGCCAGCGGGCATACCGGGGCGCCACCGCCAGGGTGTAGCGCTGCGAGGTGAGTGGGCGAAATAGCTCGTCGGCTGTGGCATAATCGCCCAGCTCGAGCAGGACCTCGCCGAGACTCGCTCGGGCAGCCGGCTGACCCGGATCCAGCGCCACCACCTGCTCGGCGGCTCCCCTGGCTTCGCGGAAGCGGTGTTGCCCGAAGAGTGCCGCCTGGAGCAATTGCAGCGCAGCGACGTTCCGCACGCTCCGGTTTGTCAGCGAGCGCCGTGCGGCCGTCTCGGCGCTGATCAGATCGGCTTCCTCGCCCTGCTGCCGGAAGCGCTCGAGCAACAGGGTGCCGAGTCTCACCAGGTCGATCGCGCCGCTGGGATCAGCGTCGATGCGGCGCTGGTAGAAGGCAATGTCCCGGTCCCGGACCTCCGCCACGCTCGGCCGGCGCACGGTGTCGTGCGGACGCTCCCTCGCTCGGAGCGCCGCTGCTCCGCCGGCGAGCGCCACCAGCGCAGTAGCCGGGAGGAGCAGACGGCGTCCTTGCATTGGAATCGCCGGCCTCAGTTCGGGGCGCCGAGGTAGGGAAAGCTCGTCAGGAAATTGCTGTCGCTCGCCACGTTGTCCGTGGTCAGGGCGGCCTTGCCGGCTGCCCCCGCGGGATCGATTCCGAAGGGATCGCCGAAGATCGCCAGCAGACCGAGATCGACCACGTCGTCCGCCAGTTTGCGGCCGCCCCATCCATTGCCGAGCTGGGGCAGCCAGGTGAGCCACCCCGCGGTGTTGGTCGGCTTGTCCGTCTGCACGATCAGCATGTCGGGGAGCAGCACGGCGGCAAGCGTGTTAGCCAGCGTCTGGCTTCGTCCCGCCACGCCGGTCACGAAGCCTTTGAGCTCGTCCGCGAGCATCGCGACGTCCTCGGCCGGACCGATGGCGCCGTGCTGCGGATGGCTTCGCTTGGCGAGGAACACCTCGCTGACCAGCGGATTCCCCAGGCGCTGGATCTGGTCGTACATCTTCGTGTCGCTGGGGGACGTCGTTCCATTATCGGTGCAGGCCGCGAAGCCCGCCAGCAGCAGGCCCGGCAGCGCAGTTGCCAGCCGTGTGAATCTCGAGCTCATCGGGCGCATCCTTTCGTGAAGCGTGGGGTGAATGCTGGATCAGCGGCTGATGGTTCCCCAGATGCCCAGCTTCGAGCTCCCGCCGGCGGTCAGCTCCGCCACGGGAAGCTCGATTGCGAGTGCGAGCACGTTGAAGCCCCGCACGTAGTTCTGAGCTGTCGCGGCGGAAC
>DASYPD010000430.1:0-1507 GCA_036007005.1 Gemmatimonadales bacterium | reverse complement strand
AGGAGAGCAAGAGCGCGTTTCTGGAGGCGGAGAAACAGCTCGATCGCGCGGGCCGCAAGCGGTTGATTCATCCTAACACGGCGGCCCGCATGAAGTCCCGGCTCTCGAAGCGGGTCAAGTAGCCAGGGAGCTAGGGGCTGGGGAGCTAGGGAAAAACCGAGGGGCCGGCATCGTGCGCCGGCCCCCCAATTCGTTTCGGCAGTTCCCTAGCCCCTAGCCCCTAGCTCCCTAAAGCGCAGCGAGTTCCGCCCCGCACCGTTCGCAGTACCACTCCGTCGGCCGGTTGAGCGAGCCGCATTCGGCGCACTTGAGCGTCTTGGCCATCGGCTGACTGTGGCGCTCCTCAGGGGCCTGATCAAGCGTTACCGAGCGCAGGAACGCGAGCTCGTCTTGCGGTCCAACCGAAGCCGAGGGAGCATGCCCGGGAGTGAGCGGGATCGTGCGCGCGGGGCCGGACTCGCGCGATTTGGGCAATGGCCCCGTTGCCCCCGAGTGCCCCACCCCCGTTCCGCGCGGAACGAAGCGCGGTGCTTCCGGCCGCGGCTGCGGCATCGGTGGCGCCTGGGGCTCAGGCTCAGGGGGCTCGCGTACCAGGGTGAGCGCCGGGTGCGCTTCCGGGGCCGTGGGCAATTCCGTCTGTGCGGCGGATGCGAAGCTCCGCTCCGGCTCGGCCGCTGGCGCCGCGTTCACCGAGATCAGCGCCTGCACTTCTTCCAGGCGCCCGGTTTCTCCCGACAGCCGTTCCAGCTCCTGGTCGAACTCGGAGATTTTTCCCGAACTTTCCAGTTCGACCAGCTGCCATTCGTCATCAGTGTACTCGCCGACCGAGTGACGCAGCTCCGCTTCGGCGCGGACCTCCCGCTCTTCGCTGCGTAATTGCCGGAATTCCTTCGCCTGCGCCCGGAGGGCCTCGAGCGTCGAGCCGATCAGCTCACCGTGCGTGGCGAGCTGCGATACCACCTGGGCGAGCCGTGCACGATAATCGGCCCGCACTTTGGCGCGGACTTGCTCGGGTGTCCGCACGCCCGCCGTCTCCACCCGCTCCAGCCAACCCATGAGCTGCTGACGCGACGCGAGCAGCCCCTCGATCTCGACGAGAGTGTGCTCCTTCTGCTCGCTCATCTGGCCCTCGGAAAAATCGCCGCGGAGTCCCGCATCTGCTCCCAAATCGAACCAAAAGGCACGCGAGCGAAATATGTTCGCTTCCTTGGCGTCAAGAAGTCGAACGTGGCGCGCGCTGGAACACTACCCGACCCGCGACGATCGTGGCGTCCGCCTGGCCCACCAGGGTCTCGCCGAGGAACGGTGAATTGGCGCTCTTGGAATGGAGCTGCTCGCGCCGCACGACCCAGCGCCGCGTGGGGTCGATGATGACCAGGTCGGCCGGGGCGCCAACCGCGAGGCTACCTCCCGGAAGCTGAAAGACCCGCGCCGGCACCGTACTCATCCGGGCCAGCAGATCAGGAAGGCTCAGGATTCCCGGCTCGACCAGCTCCCGGATCGCCAG
>DASYPD010000429.1:0-2345 GCA_036007005.1 Gemmatimonadales bacterium | reverse complement strand
CGATGTTTCAGCCGGAGAGCATCGTTTCGGATTGCTGCCGCCCGGGGGCCAGGGCGGCTTACCACTACCCGGGACGATCGGGTGCGCGGCGCTGGTCCGCGCGGTGCAGCCACTGCCGGAGGGCCGTGCGAACATCGTGGTCAGCGGGGAGCGCCGCTTTCGATTTCTCGAGCCGGCACCCGCGGCCACACCCTACCATCAGGGGCTGGTCGAGTGGATCGACGACGTCCCTGATGTCCAGGTTCCCACCGAAGCGGATCTGCTCCGCTTGCGCGCGCTCGGCGAGCGCTATGCGGGTGCCCTCAACGCCCTGAGCGATCAGACACTCGAGATTCAGCTGCCCACCCCCGCGGCGGAGCTGTCCTTCGAAATCGCCGCGCTGCTGGAGTGGGAGTTCGAGGCGCGGCAACGCCTGCTGGAAAGCCGCTCCGCGACGGAGCGGGTGGTGCGGCTCCTCCACGCCTTACCGGCTCTGGTCGCCAAGGCGGAGCAGCGTGCCCTGCTGCACGGTCGGGCAAAATCCAACGGGCGCGGAGCAATCTCATGAGCAGGGAGCTCGCTGACCGGCTCGCCGCGACAGTAGGCGCGCGCTGGGTCCGACGCCGACCAGCCGAGCTCAGGACCTACGAGGCCGACGGCCTGCCGACCCACGCGGCGCGCCCGCGCCTGGTGGTGCTGCCAGGGACCCGCGCCGAGCTCATCGCAGTCGTCCGCGCGCTGCACGACGCGGCGGTTCCCTGGGTGGCCCGCGGCGCGGGGACGGGTCTTTCCGGCGGCGCCCTCGCCAACGACAGCGTCCTCGTCGTGCTCACCCGGCTCAATCGCATTCTCTCGCTCGATCCGAAGCGGCGGCGGGCCGTGGTGGAGCCGGGAGTCATCAACGCGCGGCTCTCCGAAGCAGCGCTTCCGTGGGGACTGTACTACGCGCCTGACCCCTCCAGCCAGTCCGCCTGCACGCTCGGCGGCAACGTCGCCGAAAACGCCGGCGGCCCGCATTGCCTCAAGTACGGGGTCACGACCAATCACGTCTTGGCGCTGGAGATCTTGCGCCCTGATGGCTCGCTGACCCGGCTCGGCTCTCCGCAGGGCGAGCCCTGGGGACCCGACCTGGTCGGCCTCTTCGTGGGAAGCGAAGGCATGTTCGGCATCGCGCTCAGCATCACCCTGCGGCTCATGCCACTCCCGCCCGCGATCCGGACCCTGCTCGCCGATTTCGCCACCGTGCGCGCCGCCAGCGAAGCGGTGAGCGCGATCATCGCCCGCGGAATCGTGCCCGCCGCCCTGGAGATGATGGACCAGGCCTGCATCCGCGCCGTGGAAGCCTCAATCTTTGCCGCGGGTTATCCCACCGACGCCGGCGCGATCCTGCTGGTGGAGCTCGACGGGCAGGAGGTCGCCGTCGCCGCGGAGAGCGCGGAGGTCGAGTGCTTGCTGCGGGCGAACGGGGCGCGCGGCGTGCGCGCGGCTTCCTCCCCCGCGGAACGCGCCCGGCTCTGGCAGGGTCGCAAGAAGGCCTTCGGGGCCGCGGGAAGGATCGCGCCTGATCTGGTGGTGCAGGATGCCGTCGTCCCCCGCTCCGCGTTACCGCAGATCCTGGAGCGCATCACCAGTATCGGGAAGCGCTATGAGCTGAGCATCAGCAACGTGTTTCACGCGGGCGACGGCAACCTGCATCCCAACATCTCTTATGACAGTCGGGATCCCGGGCTGCGGGAGCGCGTGAAGCTGGCGAGCCGGGAAATCATGGTCGCCTGTGTCGCAGCCGGTGGCTCGATCACCGGCGAGCACGGCGTCGGTGCCGATAAGCTGGACTACATGGCGCTCAGCTTCGACGCCGAGAGCCTCGCGGCGATGTGCGCCGTGCGGAGAGTCTTCGACCCGGAGCAGCGGGCGAATCCGGGCAAAGTCGTGCCCATTCACTATTGCCGGGAGTACGGGACAAGCGGCACCGGCGTTCGGTCGGACCGCCCGTGAGCTCCGCGATCTTCATGCGCCTCCGCCACGCCCTGGGCGAGCACGCCGTCGAAGCCGACGCCGAGGGTCGGCCCCGCGCGGTGCCGGATTCCGTGGCAGGGATCGCGCAGGTGTGCGGCCTGGCCCACGAGCAAGGCTGGCGCGTGCGGCTCGAGGGACGCGGCACCTGGATGCCCGCCGACGCGCCGGCCGATCTCGCGCTGACGACGCGAGCCCTCGCCCGGATCAGCGACATCGCTCCCGCCGATCTGGTCGCGAGCAGCGAGGCGGGCGTTTCGCTCGCGGGTCTGCAGCGAGAGCTGGCGGCCCGCGCCGTCTGGCTCGCGATCGATCCGCCCGGTCAGCCGGAGCGCTCCCTGGGATCCGTCATC
>DASYPD010000428.1:0-3683 GCA_036007005.1 Gemmatimonadales bacterium | reverse complement strand
CTTCACCTTCTTCTGGGAGAAGGTCGAAGGGCTGAAGACGCGCAGAAAGCTCCGCTTCCGGCGCTATCTCGGCAGCGATGAGGTCTTTCTGGAGATCAAGGCGCGCGAGGATCGCACGGTGCAGAAGCGGCGCACCGTGTGGCCGGTGGAGCGGGTGGCGCGCGCGTTCGGTGAGGGCAGCCGACTGGACTGGGAGCTGGTGGCGGACGATCCGGTCGGCTCCGAAGCGATGCGACTGATCGAGCGCCTCCGGCTGACGCCCCGCGCCGGGATTCTCTATCGCCGGCGCGCTCTCTTCGGGGCCTACGATCCGGAGCTCCGCGTCACCTTCGACAGCCGGCTGCAATACCGCACCTCGGGCCTCGACATCGCGCGACCCTTCGACACCGGCAAGTATCTGCTGGATCCGCGGGTCACCGTCATGGAAGTCAAGTACAACCATCGCGCGCCGGTCTGGCTCACCAAGCTGGCCCGCCGCCATGAGCTCAGCCTGGTCCGCATGTCGAAGTACTGCACCGCCATGGACCGCGAATATTTCCATGGCCAGTTGAGCTGACCGGATCGACCACCAAGGGGGACGCGTGGACGAATTCATCAAGCAGATCACGGCGGGATCCGCGACGAGCACCGGCTTCGGCATTTGGGAAACGCTGGCGGCGCTGGTCCTGAGCTTCGTGCTCTGCCTCATCGTCGCCTACTTCTACCGCCAGACCCATCGCGGCCTCTCGTACTCGGTGTCTTTCGTGCACGCGATGATCATCCTGGGGGTCACCGTCTCGGTGATCATGCTGATCATCGGCAGCAACATCGCGCGGGCCTTCACCCTGGTCGGCGCGCTCTCCATCATCCGCTTCCGGAATCCCGTCAAGGATTCCCGCGACGTGGCCTTCATTTTCCTGGTCATGGCGATCGGCATGGCGGTCGGCACGGGTTTCTATCTCACCGCGCTGCTCTTCACGATCGTCATCTGCGCCATCGTCTATTTCCTCTCGCGCTTCCAGATCGGCGCCACGATGTCGCGCGAGGTGCTGCTCAAGCTCCTCGCGCCAGGCTCGCTCGATTACCACGCGGCCTTCGGCGACATCTTTTTTCGCCAGCTCCGGGATCACGCGCTGCTCAGCGTGGAAACGGTGGAAGGCGGCGCCGTCGAGCTGATCTATTCCGTCGAATTCAAGCCCGGCGTCGATGAGGCCGCTTTCCTGAGCGAGCTCCGCGCTGTCACGGGCGGCCGCAAGGTGGCACTGCTCACCGGGCAGGAAAACATCGACGTATGAAGAGGCAGCCGGATCGCCCGCATTGGCGCGAGCTCATCCGGCGTCATGAGCGCCTGCTCACCCGGCTCTACCTGGGGGCGGCGATCCTGTTCGTGGCCGCGTTCACCCTGCCGCCGCTCCGGACGCACTCGCTCTGGCTGGTGCAGCGGGCTATTACGGCGTGGGACAACCGCTGGTCCCGGCGGGTGGAGCTGGGCGAGGCGCTCGTCCGCGCGGGCCGCTATCGGGACGCCGAGTCCTACCTGGAACGTCTCGACCGCGATTTCCCGGCGCGCGATGTGCGCCATGCGCGCGACAAGGAGCGCGAGCGGCTGCTCGTCGCGCTCGGCAGGAGCTACGCCGAGCTCGGTCACAAGCAGAAGGCTCTGGACACCTACAAGCGACTCGTCGCATTCGATCCGCGCAATTACCGGAACTACTATGCCCTCGCGGTGATGTCGAACCGCTTGCTGGCGGGCTGGGCACCCGCGCCGGAAGCCCGCGATGCATTCTTGCAGGTGCTCCGCCTCAATCCGAGCCACCTTCCCTCGGTGCGCGGCGCCATCGCGTTCTACTCGGCCCGGGGCGAGTTCAGCGAGGTCGTTCGCCTCTACCGCGATTACCTCGACGCCTATCTGCGGCAGGAGGTCAGCGTGACTCTCGGACCTGGCCCGGGAGTGCTCGTCGAGGTGCCCGTGGACGGCCAGTTCCATGAGTACGAGGTTCCGCTCCTGCGCCCGGCGGGCTGGAGCGGTGAGCTGGGCATCGCAGCGGGCGGGTTTCCTTTCGGCCTCGCCGCGCTGGGGTTGCTTCCCCCCCACCGCGTAGGAGTTGCCGAGACCGTTCGGCCGCTGGAATTACCGATCACGGCCGCCAAAGCCATCGCGCTGACCGCCGTCGCGGAGGGCTCCTGGCGAGCGGAGGGCGCTGAGGCAAAGCTGCTGGTGGTGGTCCCGCCGCAGCCCGAGGGTATTGCGACGGTGCGGCTGCGCCTGCGGCTCTGCAAGCCGGTCGATCAGGCCACCTGGGCGCTGGTCGTTCCCGCGTTCCACAACCTGCTCGACGAGAACGGACTCGCCGCCGCGCAGAGCCGCACGCTGCTGCTGCCCAGCTCTGCCGGGGCCGATAGCGTACTGCTCTGGCCTCGTTGGGCCACCCAGGGGCTCGGCGTCGGCGCCGACGATAGCCGGTACTGATGATCCCGTCTCGCTCCGGTCCGCTGCGCCTTACCCGCCGCGCGCGCTCGTCCCTCGGGCTGCGCGATGTCATTCTGCTCACAGCGCCTCCGCTGCTGGTTGTCGGGTATCTAGTCGCCGCGGCGGGCTCCGATTACTACCGCGCCCTACAGTTCGATGATTACTGGAGCAGCAGCGTCTCAGTGGAGCAGCAGTTCCTCGCGCGCGCGACCGGGCTGTTCAAGGCCGTCCCCGCCGTGCGGGCGCAGCACCGGATCGACACCGAAAAGGATGACGCCGGGGTCGTGCGGCTCCAGGTCGATCCGAAATTGCTGGACGGCGCCTATCGCGATCCGCAGCTCGGCTGGGGAAAGTGGATGTCGGCCACGTTGATCGAGGGAGACCGGCTGCTTCCCGGCGACGTCCGGAAGCGGGGCGACAACAGCGTCCACTGGCTGACCGAGAAGAAAACCCTGACCGTGCGCACCAGCCGGGCCGAGCTGTACAAGCAGTACCGCGTCTTCGGACTCTCCGCGAAGGAGGTACTCACTTCCTACGTCGCCAATCGGCTGGCGCGCGAATTCAAGCTGCTCGCGCCGATGACCACGGTCGTGCCCGTGGTGCTCAACAATCAGTACGCCGGCATGTACCGCTTCGTCGAGGTCGTCGACGAATCGTTCCTGCGGACCGTCGACCGCATGCCCGGGAACATCTTCCGCGGCGATGCCGCCGAGCGCGGTGAATACTTCAAGGGAATTCCCCGCGATCTCTTCGCCGATCCGTACATCTGGGACCGGGTAGCCCGGAATGACAAGCCGACCGCACCGGACTCCGGCCAGCTCAGGCTCTTTCTCGAGGATGTCAACGGGAACGATTTCGCCTCCCAGCTGCGTTTGATGAGCAGGATCGATCGCGAGGAGATCTCCCGCCTGGTGGCCTTCCTGCTGCTGGCGGGCGATCCGTATCACATGGACGGAGTCCACAACCAGCTCTGGTACGAAGATCCCTCCACGGCCCTGCTACATCCGCTGCCGTGGGACGTGCGGCTGTTGCCCCTGGAGCAGCGGCCCTCGACCGAGCTGAACGACTTCCTCCGGGCGGTCCTCCGGGATCCCTGGGTCGTGGACGGGGTCTTGCGCCAGCTGCGGGAGCACCTCACGAAGGCCCGCTGGACGGCCCTGGGAGACAGTCTCGCCAGCTCCGCCTGGCGCCGCTTTCACGCGGAGTTCGCGTATGACAGCGTGCGCAAACAGCT
>DASYPD010000427.1:0-6452 GCA_036007005.1 Gemmatimonadales bacterium | reverse complement strand
ATGAGCTGCGGGATGTTCAGCGACTTCTCGATGCTGCGGATGTTCTCGGCCACCGCCGCGCTGTTGATCAGCACCTCGCACGCCGGCACCCGCCCGCGCCCGTCCGCCCGTGGCACGAGCCGCAGGCTCACGATCGCCGCGAGCGCGGTGGAGATCAGCGAGCGGATCTCCGCCTGCTGGTGCGGCGGATAGAACGACAGGATCCGGCTGATCGATTGGGTGGCATCGGTGGTGTGCAGCGTCGAGAACACCAGATGACCGGTGTCGGCCGCCTTGAGCGCCGTGTCCAGCGTCTCCAGGTCGCGGATTTCGCCCAGCAGGATGACGTCCGGGTCCTGCCGGAGCACGTGCCGCAGCGCCGCTCCGAAGGAGAGCGTGTCGCTGCCCACCTCCCGCTGCGCGATGCTCGCCATCGTGTCGCGGTGGAGGAACTCGATCGGGTCTTCGATCGTGATGATGTTGACCCGCGCATGGCGGTTGATGTGGTTGATCATCGCCGCGAGCGCGGTCGACTTCCCCGACCCCGTGATCCCCGTCACCAACACCAGCCCTCTCGGCTTCAGCGCCAGCGTCTCCAGCACATCCGGCAGGTTGAGCTCCCGGATGCTGTGCACCTCGTAGGGAATGGCGCGCAGCGCGAAGGCCAGCGTGCCGCGCTGCTGATAGATGTTGGTGCGAAAGCGCCCCACCCCCGGCACTCCGATGGCGAAATCCGCTTCCTTCTTCTCGGAGAACTCCTTCACCTGGCGCGGCGTCATGATCTGTTCGGCCAGGTGTTTGAGCTCCTCCGGCTTGACCGGCATCATGGGGAGAGGCTGCAGGTCGCCGTTTACCCGGATCGTCGGCGGGCGCCCCACTTTGAGATGCAAATCGGAGCCGGTCCGCTGCACCATTTGCGAGATCGCCTGCTTGAAGTTGAAGGGCGCTGTCGCGGCGTGATTCCCGCCCGGCAGCTCGGTGGGGTCAACCATTGGGATCCACCCGGAAGAGGACTTGGCCGAATTCGACCGGTTGCGCGTCCTCCACGTTCACCTCGCGAATGACGCCGCCGAATTCGGCCTCGATTTCGTTCATGATCTTCATCGCTTCGATGATGCACACGGTTTGTCCGGAGCTGATCCGCGCGCCGACTTTGACGTACGGGTCCGCCCCCGGCTCCGGCGCCGAATAGAAGGTGCCCACCATTGGCGACTTGATCTCCTTGAGGCCGCTGCCGGGCGCGGCCGCCCGCGACGCGTCAGCGCCCGGACCCTGAGCCGCCAGAGGGACGCCGGCCGGAGGGATCGCCGCGGCCGCCGGCGAGCCCGCCAGGTGTACTCCGGCGCGGGTAATCACCACCCCAGTCCCGAACAGCCCCTTGAGCTCGATCGAACCGATCTCCGGCGATTCACGCAGCAGATCCGCCAGGCGCTTGACCTCTTTGAAATCGATCCCCTTGAGCCCGGGAACTTTCTGAATCAGCTGCGCGATCTCCTTCATCTCGTCCGGTTTCATGGGTGCATAAGCTCCCGGCCGGGCCGTGAGACGTGGAGGTTATGAATCAATGAATTTCGAGCAGTTCGGTGCGCCCATCACTCAGGCACCGCGGACCTTCCGGAGTGAGGTGGATATCGTCCTCCAGCCGGACGCCGCCCCAGCCCTCAAGATAGATACCCGGCTCGACCGTGACCACCGCACCCGCCGGAAGCGGCTCCTCGGCGGTCACCGCCAAACGGGGACCTTCATGCACTTCCAGCCCCAGCCCATGGCCGAGTGAGTGCCCGAACGCTGCGCCAAACCCGGCGGCTTCGATGAGATCGCGAGCGAGGGCATCGGCTTGCCGCCCGGTCATGCCGGGCCGGATCCCCTCCCGCGCGGCGCGCTGTGCCTCGCGGACTATTCCGTACACCTCACGCTGCCGCGCGTCCGCGGACCTGCCGATCATGACCGTGCGAGAGAGATCGGCGCAGTAGCCACCGAGCTGCGCGCCGAAATCGAGCAGCAGCCATTCGCCAGGGGCGACGGCCCTCGCGCTCGCCCGAGCATGCGGCAAGGCGCTGCGCGGGCCCGACGCGACGATGGTCTGGAAGGGATGCCACTCGCTGCCCCGCTGGCGCAGAGCGGCCTCGAGTCGGGCGGCGATCTCGCGCTCGGTCGCTCCGCTCCGAATCGAAGGCAGCAGCTCCGCCAGAGCGCTCTGCGCGAGCTCCGCCGCCGCCGTAATCGCCGCCACCTCGCTCTCATCTTTCACCGCGCGCAGTCCTTCCACGACCTCGGACACCGGGACCGGCTCGGTGCTCTCGAGGCCGGCCAGCCGTTCGGCATTGCGCACCGTCAGGTGATCCCGTTCGAATCCCAGCCGAAGGCGGGGCCCGCCCGAGAGCATCGCGCGGAGCCGCTCCCACAGATTGCGCGGCTCCACCACCACATCGGCTGCGCCGCGGGCTTCCTCGGGAGCCTGCCCGGCATAGCGGAAATCGGTGATCAAGGCGGTCCGCTCCGCGGTCAGCAGCAGGAGACCCGCGGAGCCGGTGAAGCCGCTCAGGTAGCGGATATTGGGGGCGTGGGAAATCAGCAGCCCATCGAGGCCCAGCTCGGCCAGCCGGCGCCGCAGCGCTGCTTGCCGCTCACCCCGGCGGTCACCTCCCACCGAGTCGCCCGCACAGCTCCTGGAGCGCCAGCCGGTAGCCCTCCGCGCCCCGACCGGTGATAACCCGCACCGCCAGATCGGCGAAGAGCAGCGTGCGGCGCGCCGCCTCACGCGTCGCCGGGTCGCTCAGATGCACCTCGACGAAGGGCACTTTGACCGCGAGCAGCGCATCCCGGATGGCGAGGCTGCTGTGCGAGTAGGCCGCGGCATTGAGGATGAGCCCGTCGGCGAGCGCCGGCAGCCGCTGGATCTCATCCACCAGAGCGCCTTCGTGATTGCTCTGCAGGAAGCGCAGCGACGCGCCGAGCCGCGCGGCCTCCTCGCGAAGCATCGTTTCGATTTCCGCCAGCGTCGTGGTGCCGTAGATCTCCGGCTCGCGCCGGCCCAGCAGATTCAGGTTCGGACCATTGAGGACCGTGACCCGCATCTAGCGCTTCAGGCCGCGGAGCCAGGCATTGAACTGTTCCAGGTCCTCGGGTGCCATCGCGGACATCGCCGGCGAGTCACTGTCGGGGGACTTCGGCAGCTCAATCTCCGAGGTGCTCTCCTCCGGCGGCGTGAAGAACTGCTCGAAGCTCGGCTCGCCTGTCGGGGAGTCCGGAGTCACCCCCGCGGGGCCGGCGGGAGCCGCTTCCTCGCCGAAGACCGCGCTCAAGCTGAGCGATTCGGCCGCGGGCCGCGTCGGTTCCCCGGACGGGCGGCGCGGCGCCTCGAAGGCCGGGGGGTGAATGGCGGGCGCCGGGGTGGGACGCTCTGCGCCGAGCAGCTCCGCGAACAGCTCGGCAACCGAGCGGCCGCCGGTGGAGCTGGCGTCATAGCGCTCCGGCACGTCCAGCGGCGCCGGTGGAGGCGGCAGCGGAGTCAATTCCTCCTGGAGGCGAGCGTACGCGGCGGCGACCCGCTCGTTGTCGGGATCGCGCTGAGTCAGCTGTGAGTAGACGGCGAGCGACAGCTCACGATGACCCTGCCGCAGAAAAATCTCCGCCATCGTCTCGGTCACCACCAGCTCGGTCTCGGCCGGCGCACCCGAGCTGTCGGACTCCTCGGCGGGTTCCTCCCCGCGTTCCTCCGCCGCGAAACCCTCTTCGAGTACCGTCGCGGCTTCCGGCTCTGCCTCCGCCTGCTCTGCTACCGGCTGCGGCAATGCTTCTGGCTCTGGATCTGCTGCTGGCTCGGCTGCTGGCTCTGCGTTCGCCTCTGCTGCGGCCAACAGCTCCTCTCCGCGCGCCGCGGCGGGATCGGGAGGCGCCAGCAATTCGCGCCCCTGGGCGGCCTCGGGAGAAGGCAAGGCGCTCTCCGGATCGTGCAGGATGATTTCCGGAAGGCGCTCGCTGTCCACGCTGAGGGAAATCGCATCATCGGTGAGCTGGAATTCGCTGCGGTGGCTTGCGCCAGGCTCGCGCAGCCGATCGAGCTGTGCGCGCGCTTCTTCGTTATTGCGGTCGACCTCGAGCAGCGCTTCGAGCCGGTCGATCGCTTCGGAGAGCTTGCCTTCCTGCTCCGCGAGATCGGCGAGCGCCTTGAGCGCGATCGCGTTTTCGGGATCGAGCTCGACGACTCTGCGGAACGCCCGTTCGGCCTCGGCCCAGGCCTGGGTATCCAGATGACAACGGCCTCGCACGATGTGCGCGGGCACGTAAGTGGGATGCTGGGTGAGCCCGGCCTCGACCAGCGCCAGCGCCTTTGCCGGGTCGCCTGATTTCCGATAGGCCTCGGCAAGCGGCGCGAAGGTGAGCCCCAGCGGGTTCTCCTGCCAGCGCCGCTCGAGCTTTTCGATTTCGCTATTCATGGCCATGTGCAGCCCCATGCGATAGTGATGCCGGCCGCCGGCCGAAAGCTGGCAAGAGGACCGGCGGAACGCCATCCTTGAGATGCCTAATCCTGCCCGTTAAGCTTTAGGGCTTCAATCCCTTAGCAAGCTCGGAGCGGTTCCCTCTCATGATGCAATTCTTTCGCAGCATCGCCAAACCACTGATCCTGGTGACAGCGATTGCATTCTTTACATGGCTCGTCGTCGATCTCAGCGGCCTGAGTGGCGGAGGTGGGCTGCTGACAAGGACTTCGGTCGGCAAAGTCAACGGCACCTCCGTGGATATCCGCTCGTTTCAGCAGAACGTCCAGCAGGCGATCGAGAGTCGACAGCGCCAAACTGGTGCCTCGCTGGGGCTCGAGGAAGTGGCCCAGGTCCGCAACGAGGTCTGGGAGCAGTATGTCAGCCAGATTCTCTTCAGCGGCGAGTATAAGCGCTACGGCCTTCGCGTCAGCGATGCCCAAATTGCGGAGGTGATCCGGATTTCTCCGCTGCCCGAGATCAGGCAGGATCCCTCCTTCCTGACCGATGGCAAGTTCGACCCGGCGAAGTACGAACGCTGGCTGGCATCTCCTTCCGGACAGGCGGCAATTCCCTATCTGGAAGACCGCTATCGGGACGCCTTGCTCCAAGCCAAGCTGCGGGCACGCGTCACCGGGGACGTATACGTCTCCGAAGCGGCGCTGTGGGAGCGTTATCGCGATGAGCACGAGAAGGCCAGCTTCGGCATACTGGTCGTCGATCCGGCCGCCGCCATCCCCGACAGCGCGGCCCCGGTCAGCCAGAAGGAAGCCGAGGACTATTACCGCGCGCATCGCAACGAATTCAAGCGCCCACACGCCGTCTTCTTGAGTTATCTCGCGCTGGCGCGGCTTCCGGACGCGTCGGATACCGCAGCGGCCTTGCGGCGTGCCCACGCGCTGCGCGAGGAAATCTCGAAGGGAACTCCTTTCGCCGAAGTCGCCCGGCGTGAATCCTCCGATACGGTCTCCGGCAAAAGCGGCGGTGAGCTGGGCGAGCTGAGCAAGAACTCCGTCGATACCGCCTTCGCCAGAGCGGCGCTCTCCCTTCCCCTCAACACGCTGTCGGACCCCGTGCAGAGCAGCTTCGGTGTCCACCTGATCGAGGTGGAGAGCCGTAAGGGGGACAGCTTCAAGACCCGCCACATTCTGCTGCCGATCGAAGTGACCGGCCTCCATCGCGACGTGCTCGACAAGCGCGCCGATTCCCTGGAGAAGCTCGCCGCCGAGCGACTGGAGCCCACTGCGCTCGACACCGCGGCGCGCGCCCTGTCGCTACGGATCGGAAAACTCGGCCCGCTCACCGAGGGCACCCGGGTCTCGGTCCCCGAAGGCGGCGGCGTACCTGACGCCAGCGTCTGGGCGTTCCAAGCCAAGGAGGGCGAGGAGAGTCCCATTCTCGAGGGTGAGAAGGCCTTCCTGGTGTTTCGGCTCGACAGCACGCAGGCGGAAGGGATCCCGCCGCTCTCGCAGGCGCGTGCCGCCGTCGAGGAGAAGGTTCGGCTGGAGAAGAAGCGCGCCGCCGCACTGGTGCTGGCCAGCAGACTCGCCCAGCGCGTGCAGCCAGGCAACTCACTCAAACAGCTCGCCCAAGGACCCGGGATCTCCTACCGGGAGCTGGGTCCCATTCCGCGACTCAACACGGGGCTTTCCGATCCGGCGCTGATCGGGGCAGCCTTCGGCGCGCCAAAAGGCGGGGTCACCGGGCCCGTCACAGCCGCCGACGGGGTCTATTTGTTTGCGGGGTTGGAGCGCATTCCGGCTGACTCCGCCGATTTCACCAAGAATCTCGCGCAGGCTCGCAGCGAGGCGATCATGGCGGCCAAGGGAAGCCGGATCCGCGCCTACGTCGCGGCGCTCCGCGCCGGAGCGAAGATCGTCGATCGCCGCGCCGAGATCTACAAGACGAGCGCGCAGACAGCGGCGGCGAATGCACCGGTACCTGTGCGATAGTGAGTAGTAAGTAGTAAGTAGTGAAAAGACCTGGACCCAC
>DASYPD010000426.1:0-2768 GCA_036007005.1 Gemmatimonadales bacterium | reverse complement strand
GCGATCGCGGGGACTGATACGGTACAGACGACTTCGGCCAACACGACGACGGGCGCCTACACCTTGAGCTTTCTCCCACCGGGCACCTACGTCGTGGCCGCGAAGGCCACCGGCTTTGCGATCGCGGTCAGCGCCTCGCTGAGCTTGGCCAATTCCCAGACGCTCACCGGCGTCAACCTGACGCTGGTGGCGACGCCGTAGCGCCGCCGGTAGATCGGTCGAAACGAGACAGGGGCGGGAGAGGATCCCGCTCCTGTTTTCGTTTCAGGGAGACGGCCCCGCGCCCAGCTGTTTCACCAGTTCTAATACGGCTTTCACCAGCACGCCGGGCTGCTCCTCGTGGAGGCGCAGCCCGGCGCCGGGAATGGTATCGACGACAAGCTGCGGCAAGGACGCCTTGAGGAGCTCCAGGTGATCGGGCTGAATTCCGCTGCCTCGCGGCGCCCCGCCGATCAGCAGGTGCACGGGGATCTTGATCCTCGGCAAGAGGGGCGCGAGATGCTCGGGCTCCTCCGCGCGGGCCATGCCCTTGAGGGCGCGCAGCGTCGCGCCGAGGTCACCGGCGCCGCCGGCGGTGTAATTGTCGATCACTTCCGGGGTGATCCAGGTCGTATCGCCCGCCGTGTACAGCATGCCTTTACGAATCTCGCTCCGCATCCTGCCGCGCCCCGCGAAGAGCTTAATGAGCCACGCGAAGCGCACCGCTTTCTTGACGCTCACCGTCGCCACCGTGTCCGACGGACCGCCGTTCTCCGCCACGATCCCGCAGACCAGATCCGGGCGATGCAAGGCCAGCCGCAGCGCAATCGAGACCCCATGCGAGTGGGCCAGCACGGGAGCGCACCCGACCCCGCCCAGGCTGTCGAGCACCGCTGCCACGCGCTGGGACTGCGCCGTGAAGGTGTAGTCGCTCTTTCCCGGCCGGGAGGAAAACCCGACACCGAGCGCCTCCACCACGATCGTCTGGAGTCCCGCGCTGTGGAGCTCGGGAATGACCTTGCGATACGCGTAGGCCGAGCCGAGTAGGCCTGGGATGATCACCAGCGGCCGGCCATGTCCCCCAATGGTCGTGCGCAAAGTTTCGGCGGGCGCCACGACGATGTTGCGGACCACGCTGGAATCCGCTGCGGCCAGCAGCATAAGGCTCAACAGCATCGGGACTTTCGTCCTCCGTTTCGGGGGCTCCAAAGATGGCGGAACCGGCTTTCAGGCGCACCTTGCGGATTCCGGCCCCACCTGCATCTTTGCCGGGTATCTTTGATCCAACGACCCGGGCTCCTCCTCCCCTGGGCCGGGCCTATCTGTTGTGTCGAGAGCAGCTTGCGTCATCAGACGGAGTCCATTTGCATGGGCGATCCCACGCCGGACGAAATCGAACGCGACACCCTGTCGATCCTGAAACGGGTCGGCCGTCCGGGTATCGAGCCTGCGCGCAACAGCGAGTTCCTGACCGATCTGGAGTTCGATTCGATCCAGGTGATCGAGCTGGTGGCCGAGCTCGAGGATCATTTCAACGTCTCGATTCCCCTTAATGAGCTGCCCCGGATCAAGACCGTCGGCGACATGACCGAAGAGCTCCGCCGCCTGCTGCAGGAAGCCCGGAGCACCGGGTGAGCGCGCTGCGCACGCTTCCGCAGATGCTTGCCGACGCCGCAACTACCGAGCTCGGCTTTCGTTTCCTCAATGATCTGGGTGAGGAGCGCTGGTGCTCCTATGCCGAGCTGGGAGGGCTCGCGGCGCGCCTCGGCGGCGCGCTGCGGGCAGAAGGACTCAAGCCCGGAGACCGGGTGGCGCTCGTCATCCAAGACCCCGAAGGTTTCATGCGCGCATTTCTCGGCGCGTCGGTCGCCGGGCTGGTGCCGGTTGCAGTCTGTCCCCCGAGCAGCTTCGGCGCGCAGGAGGCCTACCTTGCCACGACCGAGCACGTACTGGCCGCGGCCAAGGTCAGCGCGGTGCTGACGGCGGAACCACTTGAAGCGGCGTTGCGCGAGCGGGCGCGCCATATCGGTGTGCCCCAGGTGCACCGCTGGGATGGGTTGGACGGACCCGCGCTCGCGGCCTTCGAGACGGTGGCCTTAACGGACCCGGCATTCATGCAGTTCACTTCGGGCTCCACCGCCCAGCCGAAGGGCGTCGTGCTAACGCACGGCAATCTCGCTGCCAATGCGGCGGCGATCTGCGGACCCAGCGGACTGGCATTGCAGAGCGACGACGTCGGGGTAAGCTGGCTTCCGCTGCACCACGACATGGGACTGATCGGCATGGCGCTCGCCTCGGTAAGCGCCCCGCTCACGACGGTGATCATGCCGCCGGTGCTCTTCCTGAAGCGCCCCACCGAGTGGCTCAAGGCGATCCATCGCTATCGCGGGACGATCACGTTCGCGCCGAGCTTCGCATACGATCTCTGTCTCCGCCGCTTCAAGCCGACCGACCTCGAGCAGCTCGATTTGTCCTGCTTGCGCATTGCCGGCTGCGGCGCCGAACCGGTGCGAGCCGATACGCTGGAGGCGTTCGCGCAGGCGTTCGCGCCGGCGGGTTTCAACCCCCGCTCCTTCATGCCCTGCTACGGCATGGCGGAGCACACGCTGGCGATCAGCTTCGCCAAACTGGGCCAGCCGCTCCGGGTGGATGAGATCTCTTCGGAAGCGCTCGTCGTGCGCCGCCGCGCCGCGCCGCCCCGCGGCCCTCACGAGCGCGCGCTCAGGATCGTCAATTGTGGCCGCCCCTTTCCCGGCCACGAGGTGCGGATCGCGGACGAGGACGGTTCG
>DASYPD010000425.1:0-2446 GCA_036007005.1 Gemmatimonadales bacterium | reverse complement strand
TCTTCCAGGATCTCGTAGACCTCGGGGCCTTCGCGCTCCACGATCTTCTTGGCGCGCTTGACGGTCTCCGCGATGCCGTTCTCCACCAGCTTGTGGATGATGAACGGCTTGAAGAGCTCGACCGCCATGGCCTTCGGCAGCCCGCACTGGTGCAGCCGGAGCTCGGGGCCGACCACGATGACCGAGCGTCCCGAGTAATCCACGCGCTTGCCGAGCAGGTTCTGGCGGAAGCGGCCCTGTTTGCCCTTGAGCATGTCGGAGAGCGACTTGAGCGGGCGCTTGCCCCGGCCACGAATGGCTTTGGAGCGGCGCCCATTGTCGAACAGGGCATCGACCGCTTCCTGCAGCATCCGCTTCTCGTTGCGGAGAATGACCTCGGGCGCGCGGTGCTGGATCAGCTTCTGCAACCGGTTGTTCCGGTTGATCACCCGGCGGTAGAGGTCGTTCAGGTCGCTGGTCGCGAAGCGGCCGCCATCGAGCGGGACCAGCGGGCGGAGATCGGGCGGCAGCACCGGCACCACGTCCATGATCATCCAGGACGGCTGGTTGGCCAGATCCTGGGCTTCGCCGGAGTAGAGGAAGGCATCCACGATCTTGAGGCGCTTGAGCATCTGCTTCTTGCGATGCTGGCTCGTCTCGGTGGCGACCGAAGAGCGCAGCTCGTCGGCCAGCTTCTTCACGTCCACCCGCTCGAGCAGCGCGCGCACGGCGGGCGCGCCAATATCGGCCCGGAATCCGGTATCGCCCTCTTCGCGCGCTTTTTGCCGCAGGGCGAGGTACTCCTCCTCGTCGAGCAGCTGGTTGGAGTCGACCTCCTGCTTGCCCGGGTCGATGACGATGTAGCTCGAGTAATAGATCACCCGCTCGAGATCGCGCAGCGTCACGTTGAGCAGATTCCCCATCGGGCTGGGCAGCGTCTTGAAGAACCAGATGTGCGCGACCGGCACGCTGAGCTCGATGTGGCCCATGCGCTCGCGCCGCACCTTGGAGAGCGTGACCTCGACGCCGCAGCGGTCGCAGATCACGCCGCGATAGCGGATCCGCTTGTACTTGCCGCAGTGGCACTCCCAGTCCTTGACCGGGCCGAAGATCCTCTCACAGAACAGACCGTCCCGCTCCGGCTTGAAGGAGCGGTAGTTGATAGTCTCAGGCTTGGTGACCTCGCCCCAGGACCACCAGGAACGGAGCCCCTGCAGCTCCATGCGCTCGCGTTCCTTGGGGTCGCGCGGTCCCCGGATTTCCTCCGGCGCCGCGAGACGGATGGCGATGTAGTCGAAGCTCGAGTTCTTGGGCTCGCGCCCGCTGCGAAAATCGATCATTTACTCCTCGCCCTCGGCGGTGGTCCCGAGCGTGACTTTGAGTCCCAGCGCCTGCAGTTCCTTGACCAGCACATTGAAGGATTCCGGAATCCCCGGGTCGGGGAGGTTCTGGCCCTTCACGATCGCTTCGTACACCTTGCTCCGGCCGTTCACGTCGTCCGACTTGACCGTGAGCATCTCCTGCAGGAGGTGTGCGGCGCCGTAGGCTTCGAGCGCCCACACTTCCATTTCACCGAACCGCTGCCCGCCGAATTGCGCCTTGCCCGCGAGCGGCTGCTGGGTGACCAGCGAATAAGGCCCGATCGAGCGCGCATGGATCTTGTCGTCGACCAGGTGCGACAGCTTGAGCATGTAGATTGCGCCGACGGTGACGTCGCTCTCGAAGGACTGTCCGGTGCGGCCGTCGCGCAGCCGCACTTTGCCGGCGGGGGTGAGCCCCGCGGCGCGAATCAGCTCATCGGCCGCGGCGCTCACGTCGTCCGGGCTGCCCTTGCCGCGGAGCAGAGCGGCGAGCGCCGGCCGGCCGGCTTCGTCGAGCGCCGCCGCCGCGTCGAGCGCGACGGCCTTCTCGAGCTGCTTGAGCGCGGAATCCCGGCCGCGCACCCGGGCAAACGCTTCCGCCTTGTGGAAGTCGAGCTCGTGGCCGCGCTGTGCGGTCTGCCGCGTCGCGAGCTCGCGCGCGGCGGCCTGGAGGTAGCCCTTGGTGGATTCGTAGAGCCGGCGCGTCTCGGGCCCACCCTGTGCCAGCACCGCGATCCCCGCCATGTCGAGCGTCGCGCCTTCGCGCAGCACCCGCTTGGTGTCGGCGACCACCGTATCGATCAGGGCGGCATCCGGCGCGGGCGCCGGAGCTCCCAACCGCAGCGCATCCCCCGCCCACCGCAACCCGGCGAGGCGCAGCAGCAGGCCGATTTCCCCCTCGTCGGCGCCGCGGAACACGGGGGTCTTGGCTTTGAAGCCGAGAATCTCCGCACACCAGCCCAGATGGGTTTCCAGGATCTGGCCCACGTTCATGCGGCTCGGCACGCCGAGCGGATTCAGAACGAGGTCGACTGGCGTGCCGTCCTGCAAGTACGGCATGTCCTCTTCCGGAAGGATCCGGGAGACGACGCCCTTGTTGCCGTGAC
>DASYPD010000424.1:0-8654 GCA_036007005.1 Gemmatimonadales bacterium | reverse complement strand
GCGCTTCTCCGCGCTGATCTCCTGGGGCTATGCGCTCTACTGCCTCGCGCTGCCGCATACGCCGCCGAAGCAAGAGGGGGTCGAGCGACTCGCCTTCGCCAAGGCCTTCCGCTTGCTGCGCGAGCCTTCCTTTGCGGTCCTGGTCGCGGCGAGCCTCCCCATCTCCGTGATTCACCAAGTCTATTTCCTCCAGACGCCACCCTTCTTCTCGCACCTCGGCCTGCTCGACAGCCAGATCGGGCCTGCCATGACGATCGGGCAATTCAGCGAGATCATCATCATGGCGCTGCTGGGCATCCTGTTGGTGCGGCTGGGGCTCCGCACCGTCATCACCATCGGCGCCCTGGCGTATTTCGCGCGCTATCTGATCTGGAGCTATCCGTCGCTGCCGGTCGGCGTGCTGGTGGGCAGCCAGTTCCTGCACGGCATCTGCTACGCCTGTTTCTTCGCGGGTGCGTTCATCTATACCGATCGGGTGGCGCCTCCGGATGTGCGCCACTCCGCGCAAACCGTGTTCGGGATTCTGATTCTGGGCGGCGGTCCCGTGCTCGGCGGGTTACTGTCGGGCTGGCTGGCGGACACTTACGCCCGGACGGGCGGACAGATCGATTATGGCGCGTTGTGGCGGGTGGTGGCCTTGATCGGCCTCGGGGCGGCGATCTTCTTCTGGGCGTTTTTCCGGGAGCGGAAAGCGCCGGCTGCGGTGTGAGGGAAAGGCAGCGGGACGATTAGATCGCCACGGCCCTGCGGGCCTCGCGATGACCGGGCTTCAAACCCTGGCCGCCCGTCCGGTATCCTAGGCTCGTGTCAGCTCTCGCCCTTGCTCCCCCGCGAGTCCTCGAGACGGCCCGGATTCCAGCCCCGCGCCCGCCGGCGACGGCGGGGATGAGTGAACTGGTGGAACGCGCCCAGCGCGGCGACGACGACGCGTTCGGCGCGCTCTACCGCACGCATGTCGGCCGGGTGCACGCGCTGTGTCTCCGGTTGTCGGGCGATACGGAGGCGGCGGGCGAGCTGACCCAGGATGTGTTCGTGCGGGCCTGGGAGGCGCTGCCCAGCTTTCGCGGCGAGAGCGCGTTCGGAAGCTGGTTGCACCGGCTCGCGATGAACGTGTTCCTCGGGAAGCGCCGGGCTTCCTCCCGGCGGGAGCGGCGGGTCTTCGCAACGGAGGAGCCGGCTTTGCTCGAGCGGCCGGTGGAACGGCCTCAGCCCGGAGCGCGACTCGATCTCGAGCAGGCGATTGCTGGATTACCACGGGGCGCACGCATGGTGTTCGTGCTGCACGATGTCGAAGGCTACCAACATGGAGAGATCGCCCGAATGACGGGAATCGCGGAAGGTACCTCGAAAGCGCAGTTGTTTCGCGCCCGTCGGCTGCTCAGGGAGGCCCTGGCCCGATGAGCTGCGCCGAGCTCCGGACCCGCGCCGACGCGTACGCGCGCGGCAGCCTTTCCGCGGCGGAGGCCGCGGCGTTCGAGGCGCACCTCACGACGTGTGCCTCGTGCGCGGCTTTTCTCGAGGCTGCGGAAGCCCCGCCGGAGCAGACAGCCGGCTTGCCGAGGTCGGTGGATCCCGAACTGGATCTCTGGCCGGGCATTCAGAAGCGGCTGGGGCAGAGCGGCGCCGGTCGAGGCCGGGTCGCGATCCGCGGCTGGCAGCTGGCTGCAGCGGCGCTCTTGTTGATCGCGCTATCCTCCGGCGTCACCGCGCTGCTGCTGCGCCGGAGCGCGGGCGGCTCGGCGATGCAGCAGGCCCTCGCCCTCACTCCGCTCGAGGCGCAGTACGCCTCCGCCGCCGCCGAGCTCGGTGGCGCCCTCGAGCGCGCGCGTAGCCAGCTTGCGCCCCAGACCATCGCGATCATCGAGCGCAACCTCGCGGTGATCGACAGCGCGCTGGCGGAATCGCGCCGGGCTCTGGCCGGTGACCCGCACAATGCCATGCTCGAGCAGCTCGTCATTGCGGCGTGGCGCCAGAAGATGGACTTCCTGCGCCGAGCGACGGCGCTCTCCCCGGCCAGCTGATGCGCTCGCTGCTGTTCGTTCCCGCCGCGCTTACCCTGCTCGCCGCTGCGCCTTCGGGGGGGGGGGCACAGCAGAAGCTCGCCAGGCGGATCGCGATCGCAGCCGATGCCTCGATCCGCATTCTCAACCTCGCCGGCACGACCCGCGTCACGGGCTGGGACCGCGATTCCATTGCGGTCAGCGGATTCGCGCCCGCTGGCGTGAACTTCTTCATGGGTGGTGCGGGTCGGATGGCCAAGCTGGGGCTGGAACCCGACGAAACCGCCAAGCCGGCCGCGCGCGGCGCCCTCGAGGTGCGGGTTCCCCAGCGCGCCCGCGTCTGGATCAAGTCCGCCGAAGGATCGATCGAGGTGACGGGTGTCTCGGGAGAGTTGGACCTCTCCTCGGTGGGCGGCTCGATTCGGGTGAGCGGGACGCTGCGCCTCATTACCGCGGAATCCATCGAGGGCGACATCGAGCTCGTCGGCGCTTCCGCGCTGGTGCGGGCCAAGACCGGCGGAGGGAAGCTGGTGCTGCGGCATCCTGGCGGGGATCTGACCGCTTCCACGGTGTCGGGGGCCCTCACGATGAGCGAAGCGCAACCCACCAGCGCCGTGCTGGAGACCGTATCGGGGCCGGTGAATTATGCGGGAAGCATCGCCCCTCACGGGGTCCTCAACATCCAGACTCACAGCGGCGATGTGGAGCTGCTGCTGCCGGCCGAAATCGGCGCCGAGTTCGACCTGCAATCGCTCGGAGGGATGGTGGGGGTCGAGCTGCCGGCGAAGATGGGAAAGCCGCGCAAGGGCAAGTCGCTCTTCTTTGCCAACGCGGGCGGGGGAGCGCAGATCGTCGTGCGCTCCTTCAAGGGACAGATCCGGGTGGTCGGACAGTAACCCGCTCCAAACCCACTTACCTCTGGAGGCATCTCAGCAGAGGGCCGGAGATTGCTTCGGGCCTGCGGCCCCTGCAATGCCCTAATCTCATCTTCTTCTGGAGGTCCCCATGTCTCGCCAACTCATTCTCGCCGGCCTGCTTTCTCTCAGCGTGCCTGCCGCGCTCCAGGCCAAGCCGCCCTGGCTCTCGATCGAGCTTCCCGCCAATCCCTGGGACCAGGCCACCCGCGGCGGCTTTCTCGTCGTGCATACCTATCACTACAGCAGGCCGGCCACCGGGACCCTCAGCGGCACCGCTATCGGCGTCGTGAACGGCGAGCGCCGCAGCGTTCCGCTGACGTTCGAGCCGACGGAACGCCCCGGCGACTTTGTGGTGCGCAATCAGTGGGGCAGCAGCGGCCGCTGGGTGCTCGTGATCACGGTTTCCCAGGGAAGCGCGGAGAATCTCGCGCAGGCGATGGTGCAGATCTCGGAGGGCGGCGCGGTGACCGGAGTGCGCGTCCCGACCCGCCAGGAGCGCGACGTCGCGATTCCCCGCCCGGCGACTCAGGCGGAGATCGAGGCCGCGCTGGCGGGCCGTAACCAGTGACCAGTGACCAGTGACCAGTGACCAGTAACCAGTGACCAGGGGGTACCAACCGGTCACGGGGTTACTGGTCACTGGTCACTGCCCTTATGGCGTCGGCTTCTTGACCGGCTTCTTCTTCGGCGCCGCTTTGTGCGTGTTAGCGACCAGGGCGCCGGTCGTCGCATCGATCGTCACGACGTTATAGCCTTCCATGCCCATCGTCTTGAGGTTGAAGGCATAGACCAGCACGCCCTTCTCCATCTCGATCTTGCGGGAGGTGACGCTTCCACCCGGGACCGCACCGAGCGCGGTCTGTTCGGCCGCGTCGGGAGTGATCTTGGCCTTCTTCAACAGGCCGGGCTTGGCCTCGCGCACCCGATGCGTGGGCTTGTGGGTGGCTGTCGCGGGGGCCGGCTGCGTCGGCTTGGTCATGACCGGCTTCGGCGGTGCCGGCTTGGGCGGAGGCGGCGGGTTCTGCGCCGCAGCCGTGCCGGTCAGCAGGGCGGCGAGCGCAAGCGCGGAGAATATTGTCCTGCGGGTCATTCGAGGCACTCCTCTGGTCGAGCGAGCCATGGAAGACGAAGGGGTTGGCGGAGCGTGGCTGCCGGGCTCGGCGGACAGACCGGCAGGTGAATCGGCAAGCCGCATGCCCGGCAGCGAGCTCGCCGGGACCCAATTTCACGGCGGCGGAAGCGCGGCGAAGCGTGTCTTCGAAAGCAGGTTGACAGACTGTCCGGGACAAAACGTCCGAGCAGGACAGAATGTCAGGGCGCGGTCAGGCGGTGGGATGACCCCAGCGCTGCAGCATCCGCACCAGCGTCCGGCGGGAAATGCCCAGGATGCGCGCGGCCCGCTCGCGGTTTCCCTGCGCGGCATGAAGAACTCCTAACACGTGCCGCTTTTCGACTTCGGCGAGGGGAAGTAGTGCGGTCGTCAGGTCGGGCGCGGAGGCCTGCGGGAGGGTCGCCGAATCCCGCAGGTCGGCGGGGAGGTGCTCGGGGCCGATGACGCCCTGAGCCGCGAGCACGATCGCGCGCTCCAGCACGTTCTGCAGCTCCCGCACGTTCCCCGGCCAGGAATGCCTCAGCAACATCGTTTCGGCTTCGGGATCGAGGGCCACCGGCTCGCGCCCGTGCTGGGCCGCCAGGTTGCGCAGGAAGTAGTGCACCAACAGGGGGAGATCCTGCAGCCGCTCGCGCAAGGGCGGCAACTCCACCGTGACCACGTTGAGGCGATAGTAGAGGTCTCCGCGAAAGCGGCCCTGGGCGACGAGCGCTTCCAGGTCCTGATGGGTGGCCGCGAGCACCCGGACGTCCACCCGCACGGGAACATCGGCACCCACGGGAGTGATCTCGCGCTCCTGCAGCACGCGGAGCAGGCGGGACTGCAGCGCGCCAGAGACATCGCCGATCTCATCGAGGAAAATCGTGCCGCGGTCCGCCTCGCGGAACAGCCCCGGCCGGGTAACGCCGGCACCGGTGAACGCGCCCTTCACGTGGCCAAAGAGCTCGCTCTCCAGCACACCCTCCGCCAGCGCCGAGCAGTTGACCGCGACGAAGCGGTTAGCGGCGCGATCGGAATAGCCGTGGATCGCGCGGGCGATGAGCTCCTTTCCCGTGCCGGTCTCCCCGGTGATGAGCACCGTCGCCTGACTCGGCGCCACCCGCGCCACCGTCTTCATCACCTCGATGATCGCGGGGCTGTGCCCGACGATGACCGGCTCGCGCGGCTCGCGAGGGAGCCGGGCCGGCGTTTCCGCCACGCCGGACGGCGCGAGGTGGCGGCGCTCGAGCGCCTGCGCGATCGCAGCGCGCAGGGCCGCCAGATCGTAGGGCTTGGAGATGAAATCGTAGGCGCCCGCGCGAATCGCTTCGCCCGCGGCGGCCGCATCGCCGAATGCCGTCAGCACAAAAACGAGGGCGCGCGGGTCGCGACTGCGGGCGGCACGCAGCAGGTCGAGCCCACTCGCGCCGGGCATGCGGAGATCGGTGAGCACGGAGTCAAAGGGGCCGTCCTGGTCGAGCGCGCGCAGCGCGGCTTCCACGGAGAGCGCCCGCACCACCGAGTAGCCCTCGCGCTCCAGAACTTCGCCGAGCAGGCGGCAGGCCTCCTCGTCGTCATCCACGAGCAGCAGCCGCGCGCGCGTCGCCGTGGCGGTCATGTGGCGGGGAGGGTGAGCCGCCAGCGCGTGCCGCTCGGGGTGGGCTGGTGCACCAGGTCGCCCCCCAGCGCACGGGCCAGCCGCCGGCTGACCGTGAGTCCGAGCCCGGTGCCGAGCGGCCCTTTGCTGGTCGTGAAGGGGTGGAAGAGCTGTTGTTTCACCGCGTCGCTCACGCCGGGTCCCGTGTCGGTGACGGTGAGCCAGGCCTGGCGGGCTTCGATTCCCGCCGCCAGCCGCAGCTGTCCGCCGGCCGGCATCGCTTCGAGCGCGTTCTTGAGCAGGTTGAGAAGAATCTGTTCCACGAGATCGGAGTCGGCCAAGGCGCTGACATTCGGAGTGGCGCCATTCTCCACGAGCGTTGACACCCCGGCTGCCGCGAAGGACGGCTCCATGAATTCGAGCATGCGCTGGGCCACCAGACGCAAATCGACCGGCCGGGAACTCGGCTGGGGCCAGGCTCCTCGCGCCAGCCAGGTGCGCACGATGTTGGCGACGCGCTCCACCTGAGCGAGCACGAGATCGACGCGGCGCGCGGCTGCCGGCGTGCCCAGCCCGCGGAGGTCTTCCTGCAGCAGCTGAAAGTGGCCGCTCATGGTGTTGAGCGGGGTCCCGATTTCATGGGCAAAGCTGGCGGCGGCTTCGTCCACCAAAGCGACGCGCTCCAGCCCGCGAGCACGTTCTTCCAGCGCCAGCAGCGCGGCGCGTGCTTCGCTCTCGCGCTCCCGCTCGGCGAGCGCGGTGCGCAGCTCGTTGTAGCGGCGCGCGAGCGCGCGGAATTCCTGGGGCCCCAGCTCCGGCGCGACAGGGCCCTGCCGCGCGCCGGCGTAGGCCCCCGCCATCGCATCGCCCAGCGCCTTGAGGGGGATACCGACCCAGCGTGAAGTCAGCGCCGCGATCCCGGCGCCGAGCACCAGGGCCGCGGCGATCGCGAGCAAATAATCACGGCGCCGCTCCTCGCGGGCCCACTCGTAGAGCCGATCGCTGGAGATCCGCAGGCTGAGCAGGCCCGTGGTGCGCATGCGGCCGCCCAACGACTGGGCGACGTGCCAGGCCGGTCTCTCGCCGGTCTCCTGCCAGACCACTTGCCGGCGCTCCGCGATGGCGCGCCGGTCCTCCGAGGTGAGCTCGCGCTGCTCCAGCGAATCGGTGGCCGCGGTCGCCACCAGCTGGCCCCTCCGGTCGAGCACAAAAACGACGGCGAAAGTGTGGCGCAGGCGAAGCCCGCCCCAGTCGGCGAGCGCGTTCTCGAGGTCGCCGGGGTCCCCATCCGGAGCGGCCCGGTCGAGGTAATCGGCGAGCGTCGAGGCCACGGCGAGCGCCTCGAGGCGGAGATCCTCCAGGCGAGAGCGGGCCGAAAGCGCCAACGATACTTCGGTGGTCAGCAACACCAGCGCCGCCGCCATGCAGGCAGCGAAGATCGCCAAGCGGCGGGGCAATCCCATGGCCATAAGAGAATTATACTGCGCGGCTCGTGCCGGAAACGCCGGGCCGGGCGGCACGCGGCTTGCCCACCAGGGAACCCCACCAGCAATTCGGAAGGTCACGACGATGGCGGAAGCCGTGCTGTTCGATTTCGGGGGGACTCTGGATGCCGATGGACGGCCGTGGTGTGACCGTTTCCACGCCGGCTATCGCGCTGCGGGGGGCCGGCTCGGATTGGTCGGTTTCAGCGAACACTTCTCCCTCTCGGATCGGATGCTCGCGCGTCAGCCCGGAATCAGTGGCTTCGGCATGGGCAGGATGGTGGCAGCCCAGATCGAGTTGCTGCGGAGTCTCCTGCCGGATGGTGGCTCCCTCGATACCGCCCAGTGGAGCTGGGGCTTTCTGAGAGACACCCGAGAGGCGGTGGCGCGCAACCGAGTCGTGCTCGATCAGCTCTGCCAGCAGTTCGAGCTCGGCGTGGTGGCGAACTTCACGGGCAATCTTCGTCCCTGCCTCGAGGAGCTCGGCCTGGAAGACTGCTTCGCGGTGGTGTTCGATTCGGCGGTTGTCGGGCTTCGCAAGCCGGACTTTCGCCTCTTCCGCGCAGCATTCGATGCGCTGGGGCGGCCGGCGGAGGCGTGCTGGATGGTGGGAGATAATCCCGTTTCCGATATCGAGCCCGCGGCACGGCTGGGATGTGCAACCTGCTGGCTCGCTCCCGCTGAGCGGCCGCTGCCGGCCGGGCTGGCTCCCACCCGGCGGATCGCGGCATTCACCGAGCTGCCCGCCGTGCTCGACTGAACGATGCACGCGCTCATTCTCGCCGGCGGTGAAGGCAGTCGGTTGCGCTCCGATGGGGTGCTCACGCCGAAGGCGTTCCTCGAGCTGGACGGCCGCCCGCTGCTGGTCCGCCTGACTGAGTCGCTGCACGGGCTAGGCTGCGAGAGTGTCACCGCGCTGGTGCGCGCGAGCGTGCTCGATCGCGCGGGCGCGCTGCTGCTGCAGGGTGATCCGAGCGCGCCGCGGATCGTGGCCTGCGAGACGGCCTCGTCGCTGCATACGCTCGCCCGGGGGCTCGAGGTGATGCCACCGGGTCCCGTGCTCTGCGTCATGGTGGACTCGGTGCTCCGGGAGCATGACTGGCGGGAGCTTTTTGCGCGCGCGGAGCGGCTGCTGCGCGGGGGCGCCGATGCCTGCGTTGCCGTCACGCCGTTTGTCGATGACGAACGCCCCCTGTACGTGGCGCGCCATGCGGCCGGCGCGGTGGCGGCTTTCCAGGAACACCCGTCGGCTCCCGCTCTGGTGACGGGCGGGGTGTACTTCCTGAGTACTCGGGTTCGGACCCTGGTGGCGCCGGTGCTGGCGCTGGGAATCGAGCGGATGCGGGGCCTGCTCCGCTGGCTGGTCGAGCACGGCTATCGGATCGAGACCGCCGAGGTCGCGCGCATCGTGGACCTCGATCGGAGCCGGGATCTCGCCGTCGCCACGGCCTGGCTCAGCGGGAGTCCGGCAGCATGACCCTGCGACGCCGCCCCCGGGTAGTCGGGATTTCGCGGAGTCCCGCCTATTCGCCGTTCCAGCACGCCTGCAACGACGCGGCGATCCTG
>DASYPD010000423.1:0-5747 GCA_036007005.1 Gemmatimonadales bacterium | reverse complement strand
CAGAATGGGATCGAGCGCGGCAGGGGCCTCGGGTTGGAATTCCCGCACCGAGGGCGGCGGAGTCTGCAGGTGCTGCTGAATCACCTTCCCGATGGACACGCCGACGAAGGGGGGCCGCCCCGCCACCATCTCGAAGAGCACACAGCCGACGGCGTAGAGGTCGCTCCGATGATCGATATGGTCGAGGCCCTGGGCTTGCTCGGGGCTCATGTAGGGCGGCGTTCCCAGCGGGATTCCGACCGCGGTGATGGTGCGCTGACCCTCGCTCACCGCCCGCGCGATGCCGAAGTCGGCGACGATGGCGTGGCCCGCGGAAAACAGGATGTTCTCGGGCTTGATGTCGCGATGCACCACGCCGCGCGAATGTGCATAGGCCAGGGCGCTGCAGATTTCGATGGCGACTTCCATGGCGGTATTCACCGGCAGGCGCTTTTCCCAGAGCAGCCGGTCGCGCAGGTTGTCGCCCTCGACGTGGGGCATGACGTAGTAGCACAGCCCCTCTTCCGCGCCCGAATCGAAGAGGCCCAGGATATTGGGATGCTGCAGCTTGGCGGTGATCTGGATTTCGCGGAGGAAACGCTCCGCCGTGAGCGAGGTGGTGATCTCGGGCTGCAGCAGCTTGATCGCCACGGTGCGGCCGTGGCGCAGATCGCGCGCGAGATAGACCGTGGCCATGCCGCCGCGGCCCAGCTCGCGCTCGATCGCGTAGCGGCCTTGCAGCAGGGTCTGGAATCTGTGCAGCAGGGGATCGTTCACGCGAATAACCGATCGTGGAGGTGGGCATGCTCCGGGCCGGGCCGCGCGTGCCGCGTGTATCTCCCGTCGGAGCCGAGCGTCCAGGCGGAGGGCTCTTCCCAGAGCGCGCTGAGGAGGGCATCCAGCCGGGCCGCCAGCGCGGGCGCCCGTACCGGGGTCACCACCTCGACGCGCCGCCGCAGATTGCGGGGCCGCCAGTCCGCTGATCCGATAAGATACTCCGGCGCTCCGCCATTGCCGAAATGATAGATCCTGCCGTGCTCCAGGAACCGACCCAGCACGCTGCGCACCCTGATCCGCTCGGAGATCCCCGCCAGGCCCGGCCGCAGCACGCACAGACTACGCACCACGAGCTCTACCCGCACGCCGGCGGCGGAGGCACGGTAAAGGGCGGCGATCAGCTCGGGATCCTCGATCCCGTTGAGCTGGGCCCGGATCAGCCCGTCGCGCCCGCTCTTCGCGTGGGTGATCTCGCGCTCGATCCGCTCGAGCAGCCCGGCCAGCAGCGTCGCTGGCGCGACCAGCAGGCGGCGATAACTCGAGCCTGGCGCCCGCGAGGACCCGGTCAGTTGATTGAAGAGATCGGTCAGATCAGCGGTGATCTCGGGATCGGCGGTCAGCAGGCCGTAATCGGTGTAAAAGCGCGCCGTCGTGGCGTTGTAATTCCCGGTGCCGATATGGGCATAGCGGCACAGCCCTCCCGGCGCTTGCCGCAGCACCAGCGCGACCTTGGCGTGGATCTTGAGCCCCACCAAGCCGTAGATCACCTGCGCACCCGCTTCCTCCAGGCGCCGAACCCAGCCCACATTCCGCGCCTCGTCGAAGCGCGCCTTGAGCTCGACGAACACCACCACGTCCTTTCCCCCCTGCGCCGCCGCGAGTAAGGCCTCCAGAATCGTGGAGCTCTCGCCCAGCCGGTACAGCGTGAGCTTGATCGCCAGCACGGCGGGGTCACTCGCGGCCTCCGCGAGCAAGCGGCCGACGGTGGCGGCAAAATCATCGTAGGGGTGATGGACCAGCCGGTCAGCTGCGTCGAGCAGCGCGAAGACACTCTCGCCCTCCGGGAAGGGGCGCCGCGGCGGCTGAGCGGGGAACGACTGATCGGCGGGCAGCCGCGCCGCGAGCTCGCGCAGCGCGGCGAGGTCGAGCCACGGCTCGATCTCGTACACATCCTCGTTGCCAAGCAGTGCGGTGGCGCCTCGCCGCTCGAAGCGCAGCTCGCGCAGCAGCATGTCGCGCACCCTCGCCGGCATGGTCCGCTCGACCTCGACCCGCACCGGTACGTGCTCCGGCCGGCGCTTGACCTCCTCCTCCACGGCCTGGAGCAGGTCGCCTGCGTCGGCGTCCCGGAACTCGAGCTCGGCAGCCCGGGTGATCCGGAAGAGCCAGGCGCCTTCGACGGGACGATCGCGATAGAACGCCTGAAGATTGGCGCGCACGACCTCCTCGAGCAGGATCAGATCCTTGCTGCCCGGAATGGGGAGAAAGCGCTCGAGGCGGGCCTTGAGCGGCAAGGCGGCAAAGTGCACCGGTCCGGTGCGGACGTCCTGCACGACGACCCCGAAGCTCTGGACGAGCTGCGGAATGAGGGGAAACGGATGTCCCGGTGACTGGGTCACCGCGCGCGGCGTGAGCACCGGAAGCAGTTCGGCGTTGAACTGCGCAGCCAGGGCCTCGCGCGCGGGAGCGTCGAGCTCCTCCCAGGCGCGCAGGCGCACGCCCTGGTCAGCCGCGGCCACGAGACATTGCCGCGCGCACTCCGCCTGGCGCGCCAGCAAGAGCGGTACCTGCGCCGCGATCGCATCGAGCTGCTCCCGCGCGCTCAGGCCGTCGAAGCTCCGCGCCGTCGCCCCCGCCTGGAGCGCCTGTTTGAGCGCTCCGACCCGCACTGCGAAAAACTCGTCGAGGTTCCCGCTCACGATGGAGAGAAAACGCAGCCGTTCCGCGAGCGGGGTTCCCGGATCTTCCGCCAGCTCGAGCACCCGCTCCTGAAAGGCGAGCTGCGAGAGCTCGGCGTTGAAATAGAGCTCGGGCGCCAGCGTGTTGGTGGCGCGCGGCGGCGCGATCCGGTGCAGGCCGGTGGGCCGCACCGGGGAGGTTGGGGGGACCGGGCTAACCCGCTCGGCGACGATCCGGGCGCGGGTGCGCGGCGCGAGCAGGCCGGCGCGGGTCGCCACGGCGAGCGCCGCGAGCGTCTCCGGCGCCCGGAGCTCCGGGCCACCGATCCGCTCGATCGCCTCGCTCTCGGGCAACCATTTCAGCAGGGCGCCGCTGGCGCCGTCGCTGCGCAACCGGCGTACCACCCATACTTCGAGGGCATCGCGGTCTTCGCTGGGGGGCAGGGCGCCGAGCAGGGAGAGCTCGCCGACCTCGCTGCCGGTCACGCTCGCGAGAAGGTGCCGGGCGGCCACTTCGCCACTTCCCTTGGCGGAGGGCAACGCCTTGCTGCCCTCCTGCTCGAGAAAGGCCACCCGGCCTTCATCGAGCGCGAGCAGGACCACGGCGGCCTGGGAGGAGAACATGCGGGCGGCGGCTTCCACCGTCAGCGCTTCGGCGAGCTGCCTGGCGCGCTCATGCCGGGGCGCCAGCAGGGGCAGCAGCCCGTGGTCCCGCTCCAACGCGCGCGCGAGCTGCTCCAGGCGAGGCGCTCCGGGAGCGAGTCGACGCACCGCGACTTCCTCGAAACTGCGGGTTAGGCCACCCTGCCGCACCGTGCAGGCGTCGTAGCGGAACTCGAAGCGCGGCGCGCGCCGGAAGACGCCCCGCGCCGTCCGGCCCCACCGCTCGACCTCGAGCTCGCTCTGGGGACGCAACAGCCCGGGCTCGAGCAGGCCACGCAGCCGGCGGGCCGGCTCGGAGTCGCCCGACAGCGCGAGCCGCGGGTCGAACTCCGCGACCTCGGCCTCGAACCGCTCGACCATCCCGCTGGCCTCGCGGTTGCCGCCCAGGAAGAGGGTGAGAAAGCGGCGGTCGTCGGCTCGCAGGCGGAGCCGGCAGGAAACGCCGCGAGCCAGCAAGGTGCGGTCGCTGCTGTCGAGATAGATATCGCGATGAAAGCTGTGCCGGAGAGCCGAGCCGCGCAGGCCGAGCGGCAGCGCTGCCTCACGCAGGGCTGCGAGCGCCTCCACTCCCGCGACGTCGCAACGGAATTGCGACTCGACAGCCATCAGGCATCACGGACGTCGATCGTCACCACTCTGGGCAGGACGCTCCGGCGCATCGCCTCGACGACGAGAGTACTGGGGATGCTCTTCTTGAATCTCACCTTGTACTGCGCCATGGCCCGCCCGCTGTCACCTGCGCCGGCGCGCTCGAATTCCCAGCGCTTGGTCTGTCCCGCCAGCACCTGCTCGACCGCTTGGCGGACCGCCACGGCGTCATCGGGTTGCATCGTGACCCGGAGCGTCGAGTCGAATTTCGGCCTTTTCTCTTCCGCCGATTCCGCCGCTGCCCCCGCTTCGCCGAGGTCGAGTGCCTCCGAGGCCTTGCGGCCGCGCGCCGCCGCGCGCTGGGCAATGGCCTGCAGCTGATCCGGAGTCATGGAGCGCAAGAGCTGCTTGTCCACCAGGTTCACGAAGTCGGTAGGCATCGGCGCCGCTGCCCGCACCCGCTCAAAGCGCCGCTGGGCAATCCCGGCCTCCAAGGTCGCGGGCATGCGGCCGAAATCGAAGCGCCAGGCCAGCAGCACCACGAGATTGAAGAAGACCGAGATCGCCGCCGCGACCGCTATCACCTGAAAGCCGGCTGCCAGTCCGACTGCGATGGCCAGGAAGATGTAGATCGCATCCTTGGGATCGGCGAGCCGGTTGCGGAAGCTGACCGCGCCGACCACGCCTCCGAGCCCGAAGGCCAGGGCGACGCTGTGCTGGACGAGGATCAGAGTGCCCGCCACCACCAGCGGCAGGAAGATCAGGGTCTGCACCATCGACTGGCTGAAGCCCTTGCGGGACCTCGTGAGGATATGCACCCAGGCCACCGGCAGCACCAGGAGCACGGCGCCGAGCATCATCAGGGCAGCCTCGGCGGCAACCTCCAGCGGCGCGAGCTCAATGGCCTGCTCGGCCAGCATTTGCCTCCCGGCGTTGGGATCGAAGACTTTTGGCTTGAACACCCCCGGAAGGTCCGGCTTGAGCTGATAGAGCACCATGACAGCAACCGCCAACCCAACGTAGTACAGGAGGATTTTGGTCACCTGGTGCCGGTCGAACCAGGAGCGGATGCCGGAGGCAGGCTGCGCCATCAAGGGCCTCTTTGGTGCGGGAGAATTGGCCTAAAGATAGTGAGCGGACCTCTCACCGCTTCAATACGGGAACCCAAAGCCCAGAATCAGTCTCGCCCCTTCCTTCCCTTTACTGGGTGCTCCAACGCCCGCGTACAAGACGTTGTCGCGCGTGAGGAACGAGAACCAGACGCCACCGCCGACGCTGCTGTGCCAGGTATCCGAGCTCTCGCCGCGGAGATAGACCCGTCCGCCATCGGCAAAGCCGAACACGCCCTGCTCTCCGGGAAGGATGAGGTTGGCGCGGAACAGCGGAAGCCGGAGCTCTGCCGAGCCATAGAGGGACGCGTCGCCCGCGAAGCGATCCGGTCGATAGCCGCGCAGGGTGTGAATGCCGCCCAGCGTCGGCGCGATGAAGTAGGGGAGCTTGCCCCACGTCTTGACCCCGCCCGCCATGAAATTGAGCGAGGGACGCCATTTCCCACGGGGCGCGAGGGCGAACGATCCCTCCGCTTCGATGCGGCCCACCCCCTCCTCGGCGTCCCACACGCCGGGGTAGCCGGCCGCCTGCAGCGAGAGACTGCCGCCCTTGCTCGCGAAGTGAGGATGATCGCGACCTTCCAGCGTCAGTTTGCCCCGCAGCCCCACCATGCCGAACCGGCCCACCCCGTAGGGTCGGTCGACGCCGATGAAACGGACCGCGTTGTGTTTCTCCGTCAGGTTGGTATTGGACCAGCGCACCACGGGGCCAACGCTGACCTCGTTGCGGTTA
>DASYPD010000422.1:0-4389 GCA_036007005.1 Gemmatimonadales bacterium | reverse complement strand
TTTCGGGAAGATTGGCGGCGGCGCTGACGAGGTAGAGTCGCGTGCAGGTGATGTGATCTTCCCACAGCTTGCGCATGTCGCTCTTAAGGTCCCCGCCGTTCATTTCGCGCTTGCTGTCCATTGGGGCGACCGCCTGGGCGGCCGCCGCGCCCGCCAGGAGCAGCCCGCACAGCCCGGGGAGTGCGAGGAGCCGGGCGATTGGTCGGTTCAGATACATGGCGATTCCTCCTGCCGGGGTGAGAAAGCGTTATCCGGCAATGATCTGATGACGGCCGAGCGGGTTGTGTCTGCACTCTCGCGTCACGCCGTCATCCTCAACGGCAACCCCTTGTATCGCGCTTGACCGAGGATGCTGCTATGAGAAGTCGGGCCCATTTCCGAGGCTGGCCGATTCATCCGGCCCTGGTGCATTTCCCGCTGGCCTTTCTGATTGCCGCATTCTGCTTCGATCTGTTGGGTAAGCTCGCGACAAATTCGACGCTCTGGACGCTGGCGGCGTATCTCGCCCCGCTGGGTATCGCTACCGCGCTGCTCGCCGCCATCCCGGGATTCATCGACTATTTCTTCACGGTTCCTCCGAACAGTTCGGGCAAACGCCGCGCGACCCGCCACTTGCTGGCTAATCTTTCAGCGGTGACGCTTTTCGCCCTCGGCTGGGCGCTGCGAGGCCACGCCGCGAGCGGCCCGGGGCTGGTGGTGCTTTCCGCGGAGGCCTTGGGGACAGGATTGTTGCTTTACGCGGCTTTTCAGGGCGGCGTGCTGGTGAGCAGGAATCAGATCGGCATCGATCATCGCTACGCGGAAGCCGGCAAGTGGAGCGAAGGACGGCCGCGCCCCGGCCGGGACAACGGTTTCCTCGTCGCGTCGGTGGGTGAGTTGCAGGTCGATCAGATGAAGTTGCTGCACGTGGAGGGCCGCCGCATCGTGCTCGCCCGGACAGAGGAGGGCTATGCGGCCTTCGATGATCATTGCACCCACCGCGGAGGCTCCCTGGCTGACGGCGTCGTGATCAGCGGCACGGTGCAATGCCCCTGGCATGGCTCGCAGTTCGACGTGCGCACAGGCGCGGTCTGCAACGGGCCGGCGAAGGAGCCGATCGGGACGTACCAGGTCGAAGTGAAAGGCCGACGGGTCGTCCTCTACTTGGGGAGCGGGAGCAAGAAGGAAGCAGCGATGGCGAGCGGCTAGGGAGCTAGGAGGCGATCCGGATGGCCACCACTGTCAGTGATTTCCTGTTGGCGCGGCTCGGCAGCTGGGGCGTCAAGCGCATTTTCGGCTACCCCGGGGATGGCATCAACGGCTTCTTCGGTGCGCTGGCGAAGGCCGGCGACCGCTTCGAGCTGGTCCGCGTGAGCCACGAGGAATCCGCGGCCTTCATGGCGTGCGGGCACGCGAAGTTCACCGGCACAGTGGGCGTCTGCGTGGCGACTTCCGGTCCCGGCGCCATTCATCTGCTCAACGGACTCTACGATGCAAAGATGGACCACCAGCCGGTGGTCGCGATCGTGGGCCAGCAATCGCGCAAAGCGCTGGGCGGCTCTTACCAGCAGGAAGTAGATCTGCTCTCGCTCTTCAAGGACGTGGCGGGCGAGTTCGTTCACATGATCACCGATCCCGCGGCGGTGCGACATGTGGTGGACCGCGCGGTGCGGATCGCGCTCTGCGAGCGGACGGTGACCTGCATCATCCTGCCGAACGACGTGCAGGAGCTCGACGCGGTGGAGACCCCGCCTCGCGCTCACGGCACGATCCACTCCGGACTGGATTATTCGGTGCCGCGTGTCGTGCCCACGGAAGCAGACCTCGCCCGGGCGGCGAGGGTGCTCAACGAGGGAAAGAAGGTTGCCATGCTGATCGGCGCCGGTGCGCTCGGCGCCGGCGCCGAGGTGCTCGAGACGGCCAACCTGCTTGGTGCGGGGATTGCCAAGGCCCTGCTCGGCAAGGCCGCTGTCCCTGACACGCTGCCCTACGTGACCGGTGCGATCGGGCTGCTGGGAACCAAGCCGAGCTGGGAGCTGATGAGCGAGTGCGATACCCTGCTGATGGTGGGGTCGAGCTTCCCCTATTCCGAGTTCCTTCCCAAGGAAGGCCAGGCGCGCGGGGTGCAGATCGATCTGGACGCGCGCCTGCTGGGGATCAGATACCCGATGGAAGTCAATCTGGTGGGGGATGCGCGCGAAACGTTGCGGGCGTTGCTGCCGTATCTCGAGCCGAAACGGGACCGCTCCTGGCGCGAGCAGATCGAGAAGAGCGTGGCGGAATGGTGGGAGGTCCTGGAAGCGCGCGCGATGGGGGAGGCCGATCCGCTCAACCCGCAGCGCGTATTCTGGGAGCTCTCCCCCCGCTTGCCCGACAACTGCATTATTACCGCGGATTCGGGGTCCACCGCGTTCTGGTTCGCCCGCGACCTCAAGATCCGCGAAGGGATGCTGGCGAGTCTCTCCGGCAATCTGGCCACCATGTGCCCGGGCGTGCCGTACGCGATCGCCGCCAAGTTCGCCTTCCCGGAACGCGCGGTCATCGCGCTGGTAGGCGATGGCGCGATGCAGATGCTCGGTATCAACGATCTGATCACCATTTCGAAGTACTGGCCGCAGTGGGCCGATCCGCGGCTCATCATCCTGGTGCTCAATAACGGCGATCTCAACATGGTGACCTGGGAGATGCGGGTGATGGCCGGGAACCCGGAGTACGAGGCCTCCCAGGAAGTGCCGCCTTTCCCCTATGCTCGCTACGCGGAGCTGCTGGGTCTCGAAGGCATCCGAGTCGACCGGCCCGAAGCGGTCGGAGCGGCGTGGGAGCAAGCGCTCTCCGCCAAGCGGCCCGTCCTGCTCGAGGCGGTGACCGATCCGGATGTGCCACCGTTGCCGCCGCACCTCACGCTGGAGCAGGCCAAGCGGTATACCTCCGCCCTCCTCAAGGGCGATCCGGACGAGTCCGGGATAATCCGGCAGACCTTCCGGGAGCTGGTGGGGACGCTGCGAGGCCACTCGCATTAAGGCCGAGCCGGGAGGCGGCTTGAGCGAGGTTGCCGCCCTCGAGCGGGAGCTGCGGGCGACGCTCCAGGGTGAAGTGCGCTTCGACGCCGGCAGTCGCGCCGCCTACTCCACCGATTCCTCCAACTATCGTCAGGTGCCGCTCGGCGTCGTGTTGCCGCGTTCCGCCGATGAGGTCGTCAAGACGGTGGCGCTCTGCCGGAAGTATGCTGCCCCGCTCACCTCCCGGGGCGGCGGCACCAGCCTGGCGGGGCAAACCTGCAATGTCGCCGTGATTCTGGATCACTCGAAATACTTCAATGCCGTGCTGGAGGTCGACGCCGGCCGGCGGTTGGCGCGCGTGGAGCCTGGCTGCAATCTGGACGCGCTGCGGAAGTCGGCGCTGGAGCGAGCGGGGCTCACCTTCGGTCCCGATCCCGCGACGCACGATCGCAATACCCTGGGCGGAATGATCGGCAACAATTCCTGCGGGGTCCACTCGGTCATGGCGGAGTTCTACGGACCCGGCCCGCTCACGCGTCATCAGGTGCTCCAGCTCGAGGTGCTGACCTATGACGGGCTGCGCTTCACGGTGGGCCCGACCAGCGACGCGGAGTTGGAAGGGATCATTGCCGCAGGCGGACGCCGGGGCGCGATCTACGCGGGGATGAGAAGCCTCCGGGACCGGTATGCGGAGGAGATTCGGCGGCGTTATCCCGACATCCCACGCAGGGTCTCCGGGTACAACCTCGACGCGCTGCTGCCCGAGCACGGATTCAATGTGGCGCACGCGCTGGTGGGGACGGAGGGAACCTGTGTCGTCGTGCTCGGCGCGACCCTCGCGCTCATCGATCCCAAACCGGAACGGGCGTTGCTGGTGCTGGGCTACCCGGACGTCTTCAGTGCCGGCGATCATGTTCCCGAAATCCTGGAACACCGGCCGATCGGACTCGAGGGGCTCGACGAGGAGATGATCTTCGGCATGAGGAAGAAGCACCTGCACGAGGAAAACCTCGGGCTGCTGCCGGAAGGAAAGGGCTGGCTGCTGGTCGAATTCGGGGCGGAGACTCGGGCAGAGGCGAGCGCGCAGGCGCGCCGGCTCATGGGGGAGCTCCAGCGCGGTCACGCGGCCCCGCAGGTGAAATTGTTCGAAGATCCCCAGGAGGCGCAGCGTTTGTGGGAGGTACGGGAGTCGGGTCTCGGGGCCACGGCACTGGTACCGGGCATGCGGGTTACCCACGAGGGCTGGGAAGACGCGGCGGTCCCGCCGGCGGCGCTCGGCTCCTATCTGCGCGGGTTCCGCGCCCTGCTCGCGGAGTTCGACTATCACACCGCGCTCTACGGGCACTTCGGACAGGGCTGCATTCACTGTCGCATCGATTTCGACCTTGCCACCGACCCGGGAATCCAGAAG
>DASYPD010000421.1:0-7867 GCA_036007005.1 Gemmatimonadales bacterium | reverse complement strand
CGGCTCAGCCGCGGCCCCCACTGCGTCAGCTTTCATACTCCGGCGAGCGCCTTACGAGCAGGCGATCACGCCGTCCACCGTCGAAGCCGCACCGGCACCGACCTGGACCTGGCACTTGGTGAAGCCAGTCGAGATCGAGGTGTTGTTGACGGTAGCCGTGAAGCCGCTCGCGACACCCGCAACCGTCGCCGAGTTGCCGGACGACAGCGATGCGTTGGTCTTGGTTTGCAGCGTGGCATAGTCCGCCGCATAGGTCGCGTAGTCGGAGAAGTACGCTTCCTGCGCGGTCATCAGGTTGCGCAGGTCGGTCTTGACCGAGGCCAGCTTCGCCTTGTCCTTCGTTGCGGCGAATTTCGGAATCGCGATTGCGGCGAGAATGCCGATAATCACGACTACGATCAGGAGCTCGATCAGCGTAAAGCCCTTACGATTCAACATCGGTCCCTCCCCAGAGAAGAAAAGTGTACGCAGTGTTCCGGCTCACCCCACGTCGCCTGCAGTGACATTGGTCGCCGGGTGGTACGGAGAGCAACGATGGTGCCACCCTCCACGGGATTCCGTAACCCATTACCATTCAACGCGATGATCGAGGCCTCTGACCGGTCAGCGGGGGGGGTGTCGACAAGTTCTCCCTTGGACTTTGCAAGCCGGCCGCCGCTCCCGGACTCCTGAGCGAGCACCAGGAAAGGCCAGCGCGTGACCTCTGCACCCCTTGGCAGCATGCCGAGCGGACGCCGGGCGTGGCTTCCGGTGGCTGGACTTGTCGGCTTGGCGATCGCCGCGTCGATCTCGGGAATCGGGAATCAGTTCGCGCAAGACGATTTTCCCATCATCTGGAAGAACCCCGCGGTCCACGATCTGTGGCATTCCTACCGGCTCTTCGCTCAATCCTACTGGCCCAAGCCCTTTACGCCGGACCTCTATCGCCCGTTTGCCATGCTTTCCTACGCGATCGAGTGGGCGATCGGTGGCGGCGCGCCGCTGCTGTTCCGGCTCTTCAGCTATGCCCTCTACGCCCTCGTCACCCTGGGGGTCTTTCGGCTTGCCCGGCTGCTGCTCCCGTTCGGCGCGGCCTTCGCGGCCGCAGCGCTCTTCGCGGTGCACCCGGTGCACGTGGAGGCGGTGGCGATGGCGGTGAACCAGGGCGAGCTGTGGGTGGGACTGCTGTGCTGTCTCGCCGTCGGTCATTACCTCCGCGCACGACGGGCCGGCGGCCCACTCCGGGCGCGCACCGAGCTCGGCTTGGCGGGGCTCTATCTCATTGCCTGTCTTTTCAAGGAAAACGCGCTGGTCCTTCCCGGGTTGCTGCTGGCCGCCGAAGCGCTGCTCGTCCCGGCGGGCGAGCCGATCCGTCAGCGCCTAGCCCGCGGCCGTCGCCTCCTGCTTCTGCTCGCGCTGGTCGCCGTCTCGTTCTACGGCGTGCGGACCCTGGTGCTGGGGGGCGACCTGGTAGGCACCTTTACCGCCGAGGGGCTGGCCTACCTCAGCATGGGACAGCGCGCACTGACCATGCTCGCCGTGGTCCCCCGCTGGTTCACTCTGCTGCTCTGGCCGGCCCATCTGCAGGCTGATTACAGTCCGGCGGAGATCGTGGCGCAAACCGCCTGGGGCCCCGAGCAGACCCTGGGAGTCTTACTGCTGCTCGGCGCGGTGCTGGCCGCGCTGGTCGCCTGGCGCCGGGCTCGCGTCGTCAGCTTCGGGGTAGCCTGGTGTGCCATCGCGTTGTTCCCGGTGCACAACGTCCTGGTGCCAACGGGGATTGTGCTCGCCGAGCGGACCCTCTTCCTGCCCAGCATCGGCGTGGTGCTCGCCATCGGCGGGTTAGGAGCGCTGCTCGCCGAGCGCTTCGGCGCCACCGCTCGCCTGGGACTCGCCGCCGCCCTGGGCGCCCTGCTCATCCTGGGCGTCTTCCGCAGCACCACGCGCCACCCGGTCTGGGCCGATCAGTTCGGGCTCTGGTACGATACCGCCAATCGTGACGCACCCTTGAGCTATCGTGCCCACCACGCGCTGGCCGAGATGTATTACATGGCGGGTTCCGAGGGCCGCGCCGAGCGCGAGTACCGGCTCGCCATCGCGTATTCTCCCGCCAAGGTCAGCCAGGTCTATCTCGATTACGCCAACAAGCTCCGCCTCAAGGGGTTCTGCTATCCCGCCGCCGAGCTGTACCGCCAGGCGCTGCGGATCCGACCCAACAACATGGCAGCGCGCGCTTCGCTGCTCGCCTGCCTCTTCCAGCTAGGCGGTTACCGCGAGGCGCTCGCCGTGGCCCGTATCGGGGTCGCCTATGACTGGCAGCTCAAGAGCTGGCAAGCCCTCCGCTTTAGCGCGGATTCCGCCTGGCGGGTCGGCGCACCGGCTGGCAGCGTCAAGGTCACGCTGGTGAGCGACAGCGTGGGGGCCTACATGAATATCGGCCGCAAACCGTGAAGGCGGGTGCGCTTGCGGCCGGGGGACTCGCCGCCGCGGTCGCGCTGCCCTCGCTCCGCAACGGCTTCGTCTATGATGACGTCCTCGTCATCGTCCAGAATCCCCTGGTGCACGGACTGAGCCACTCCGCCACTATCTGGCACGCGAGCTACTGGCCGGCGGGACTGCTCTACCGGCCGCTCAGCATTCAGCTGTTTGCGCTGGAATGGGCCGGGGGAAGCGGGGCGCCACTCGTGTTCCATGCGGTCAGCGCTCTGCTCTATGGCGTCGTGACATTGCTGCTCTTCCGGCTGGCCCGCCGGATCTTCTCCCGGCACGAGTACCCCTCGCGCACCCTGGGTCAGCTAGGGGTATGCTGTTCGCTCACCACTCTGCTGTTCGCCGTCCATCCGGTCCACACCGAAGTGTTCGCGAATGTCGTCGGGCAGGCGGAACTCCTGGTCGCCTGCTTCGCGCTGCTCGCCGTCGAGCGCTACCTGGCGTGGCGCGCTCTGGGACCGCTGACGACCGCGCAGCGCCTGGCGCTCGCGGGCCTGACCCTGCTCGGAATCCTGGCGAAGGAGACCGGCTACGTCATCCCGTTGCTGTTGGGCGCAGCGGAGCTCAGCGTGGTGCGGTCGCCTCGGAAGGGGCTGGCCGAAACCGTCTTCTTGCAGGCCGCGGTGGTCGCCGGCGCCCTGCTGTGGCGGGCCAGCGTGCTCGGCAGCGTGACCGGCGAGAGTCCGGCCGCCGTGTTTGCCGGGTTAGGATTCGCGGCTCGCGCGATCGCCCTCCTCGCCGTCGTTCCGCAGTGGGCCCGCCTGCTCTTGTGGCCGGCGCATCTCCAGGCCGAATACGGTCCGCCCGGGCTGCCGCTGACCGCGTCGCTGGGAGCTCCGCAGCTCACCGGCTTGGGCATCCTGCTGCTGGCAGTGGTCCTGCTGCTGTGGAACTGGCGGCGCAATCCGATCGCCGCGTTCGGCCTGCTCTGGGCGCTGCTCGCGCTGGCGCCCGTGAGCAACCTCGCCGCGCCCACGGGGATCCTGCTCGCGGAGCGGGTGCTCTTCCTCCCCAGCGTCGGCGTCGTGCTGGCGCTGGGAGCCGCACTCGCCGCCTGGCTCCCGCGGGTAGAGGTCGCCGGGCGCCGGGTTAGGCTCGCTGCCGGAATCGCCGCGGCGGCTCTGCTGCTGCTCGCCGCGGCACGCAGCTTCGTGCGCGAGGCGGTGTGGAGATCGCAGGAGAGCTTTTTCGCGGCGCTCGAGCGGGACGCACCCCGCAGCTACCGCGCCCACTTCGTCACGGCACGCTACGCCTACGGCGAACGCCGCTTTCCGGAAGCCGAGCGCGCGGCACGTGAAGCGCTGGCGCTCTATGCCGGCGATCCCCAGGTGCACGAACAGCTCGGCCAAGTGCTGCGGGCCGAAGGGCGCTGCGCCGAAGCCCTGCCCGTGCTTGCCGAAGGGGTGCGGCTCGCCCCGGAGCGGACGACCACCCGCAGCCGGCTCATCGAGTGCGCGCTCGCGGTGGGGGACACGGCCCGCGCGCGCGCCGTGGCGCGCGAGGCCGTCCGGCTGGGCCAGCAGGAGTTCAACTCGACACTGCGACGCCTCGGTGGGAGGGAGTAGCTATTCCCTATTTCGGCTTCAGCACATCCAGCGTCAGCGAATCCCGCCGTCGCGACAGGGTGAGCCAGTCGCGATAGCTGAAGTCGGCGCGCAGGCGGGCGGAAGGTTGCGGGAATCGACCGCACCCGTAGGAATAGGTCAGCAGCACCACGCGACGCAGGCCGTCCCGCAGCAGCCGCTCCCCGCCCTCGCAATCGACGTCCCTTACCTGGGGCAGGGTCTGCTCGTCGCCGTAGCGCAGGGCGATCGCGTACTCGCGCAGCTCGGTTCCCTGCACCGGCAGGGCGCCCGGGCCCACCCGCGGCCCCGCCACGACGACAGAGTCGTAACCCTGAAACGCCTTCAGCGTGCGCGCCAGGGAAACATTGAGCTCCAAGGAAGCCGTGGCGAGCGCGACCGAATAGCGACTCGCGAGGACCAGATACCCGACGATCAGGCAGGCCGCAACCCGCACGAGGAGGCGATGAGCCCGACCACGCGACTCGAGCGCAGTCACCGCGCATCCCAGCAAGAGCGCCGAGCCGAGGAAAAAGGGCAAGCCGTAAAAGCTGTCGAACTTGGGCCAGGGCAGATACACCAGCGCGCCGGCTACCGGAATCATCGCAATCCATCCGAGCTCGATCAGGGCGTGGCGCCGCCGCGCGGCGGGTTTCAGGCGCTCCAGCCATCCCAGCACGACCAGCACGACGAAGAGCAGATTGGCCGGGTAGAGCAGACCCAGCCGGGCGTCGGCGCCGGTGCGGAGCGGCAACAGCTCAGCCGCGAGGTTTTCTCCGAAGTGGGCAAGCGACAGGCGGCCTTGACCGTAGGCCATCCCGTATCCCACCGCGCCCGGCTGCTGCCGGAGACGCACCAGCAGGATCGCGGCGCCCGCGGCCACCGCCAGCGACAGAGCACCCAGCAGTGCGTTACGCGGCGACCAGCGCGGCAGCGTCAGCGCGCCATCGGGCTGGCGGCACCACGCCAGCAACACGACCAGCACGCCCAGGACCGCCAGCACTTCCTTGCTGAAGATCGCCGCCCCGATCAGCAGGGCGATCGCGACGGCAGCGGCTCTCCAGTGCGCCGTGCTCTGGAACCGGAGGGCGAGCAGCGCGACGAGCAGCAGCGCCAGCAACCCTTGCGGCTCGGCCATGAGCTGGACCCAGCCGCGCACGACCGGAGTTCCGCCCAGCAGCAGACCGGCGCCGGCCACGGCACCGAACCAGGACATGCCGAGTCGCCGGAACAGCAGCCAGCTCAGCACCACATTGATGGCCATCACGGCAAAGCGGACGAGCTGCCACCCGAGGTTATCCGCTCCGAACAGCTGCCACTGTGCCACGAAACTGCCGTAGAAGAGTACGTTCTGACGCCCATGCGAGGCGTAATAGGTCAGCAGGTCGCGCAGCTGCCCCACGGGATGGGGATTGCGGCGCAGGATCGGGACAAACTCCCGGAAATCCCAGATGTCGAAGGGGAGCGCCAGCCAGGGGCGATAGAGGTAACACGCGGCGGCCAGCCCGGCGAGCGCCGCAAGCACGAGAGGCCAGCGGCGCGGCGGGTTAGGGATCAACGCAGCTCTCTCCGATAAATCCGCAGCAGCTCGACCGGCGCACGGAGGAAGGCGTGCCAGCGCACCCGGGAGCCGCCCACCTCGGTCCAGCTACGCAGCGGCACTTCGCAGGCGCCGAGCAATAACCCGCCGGGGATCCGGCGGCCCAGCCGGGCCAGCAGCTCGACGTCGAAGATCCAGCGACTCTGGAACGGAGTGGCCAGGGCTTCGCGCAGGGCCGCGCCCGCACGAAAGAGCTTGGCGCCACACTGGGTATCATAGACCGGCGCGCGCAGCGCGAGCGACACCGCGGTCGCGAACACCCGGCCCAGATAATGTCGCATTGCTCTCCGCTCGATCCGGCGACCCAGCAGGCGTACCCGCGAGCCAAGCACGACCTGGACCGCGGGATCGCGCTCGAGCGGCTCCCGCAACGCCGGCAGCTCGCCGAGCGGCGTGGCGAGATCGGCATCCCAGAATCCGACGATCGCCGCATTCGACTCCAGGGCCTGCAGCATGCCTCGACGCACGGCTTCCGCCTTGCCCAGGTTGGCCGGCTCCCGTCTCACGCCGATGCGGTCGGGATGACGGGCCACGAGCTCGCCCAGCCTCGCCGCCGTGGCATCGCTGCTGCCATCATCGACGAACAAGAGCTGGAGTTCCTGTTCTTCCCCTAGCGCCTCTCCGTACGCCCTGAGGTCGAGCCGGCGCGCCTCGTTGTAGGCCGGGACCACGAGAACGGTCTTCACGCGGCGCGGGGATCGTGGCTGTCGGGCGGCACCTCGGACGGCCGGCTGCGGGGAGCGACCGGTCCCGCCTGGCGCTCGAGCAGGGCCAGCAGGCTGACTCCCGTGCGGAAAGGAGCCTTCCCCTCCTGGAGTGCTCTCAGCAGCGCCACCCGCTCGCTGGCGAAGAGTTTCGTGAGCAGCCGGTTGAGCCGAGCGGGCGGCAGGCTGAGATCGGTTCCTCGACGGCCGCTCGCGGCACGGGTCAATCCGGCGAAAGCGCGGCGCACCCGGACCAGCGGATACAGCCGCGAGTTGAAGGGAGTCAGGAGACACACCCTGACCGGTAGGTCACTCCAGACCCTGCGAAGCCGGGCGACGTCATAGCGCCGATAATGTGCCAGCGCGAGGTCGTGGGGACTCCACAACGCCGGATTCGCCGGCACCGTCAGCAGCAGGTGGGCGCCGGCCGGCATGACCGCCAGCAGCTCGGAAAACAGCAGAAAGTCGTCGGGGACGTGCTCGAGCACGTCGGTGAGGAGAAAGACGCTGCGCGGCGTCGCGTAGGGCGCGACGAGGGCCGGATCGCCGCCCGGGACGAAGTGCACCGAGGGAAAGCGCTTTCGTGCGATAGCGAGGGCCGCCGGGGCGGGCTCCAGACCCACACAACGATAGCCGTCCGTGAGGGCGCCGATATTGCCCCCCGTCCCACAGCCGACGTCGATGACCGTCCCCCCCGAGTGAGGCGGCAGAATCGCGGCGAGCAGCGCGCGCAGAATGGCGCGCCGACCGAGGAACCACCAGTGGCTCTCCTCCAGGCTCGCCTGGAGCTCGAAGACCGCGTCCTTCACCGGGGCGCTCCGGCGGCGGCGCGGGCTGCCTTCAGGATAGAATCCCGCGAGGCGGGATAGTAGCGCGGGGGATCGCCAACGGCCATCGTCGCCGGCTTGAGCAGATAGGTGGGCCGAGCGGGAAAATCGCCCAACAGCAGGGTATCGCGCGCGCCGAGGTCACGCGCATACACGTTGCCTAACCCGCGCGCGAGCAGCAGCGGGGGAAACAGAGTGAATCCGTCCCGATTGGCGGCGAGCTTCGCCTGGCAGAGGGGGGGATAGCGCACCCCGGGCGTGAGCCGGAGCGAGGGATCGCCGGTCACCGCCGCCGCGCTCACCAGTCGCGTGGAATCTCCGCGCAGGGGCGCCAGCGTTGCGACGGCGTCCGCTCCGCGACGCCTCCCGCGCTCGAGCTCGCTCAGCGCAAGGTCCAACCGGCAGGGGTCCGCCGCCCGATACAGCGCGTCCGCGTCGGGGCGCGAGATTCCCAGCGCCCACAGGCGCGCCACGAGCTCCGCCCCCCAGCTCTCCCGCACCAGCACCAGCGCGTTCCGCACACCCGCGGCCGCCGCCGCGCGATCGGGGTTCCATTTCAACGAGAGTAACCCGCTCCGGTACTGCCGCACCCGGATCGGAACCGACAGCGCCACGCCCAGCACGATCGCCGTCACGAGCGACCAACCCACCACCCGCTGCACCAGCGCGGTTCGCTCGCCCGGCCATCCTGACTCCGCCATCCGC
>DASYPD010000420.1:0-3285 GCA_036007005.1 Gemmatimonadales bacterium | reverse complement strand
TCGGCAGATCGGGTTGGTAGCGCAGCATCAAGCGGACGAATCCCTCGTGACCGTTGCCCGCGGCGTTGCCCAGCGCGACGGAGTCGTTGGCCAGCGCGGGATTCGCGGCGAAGACCGCCGCGGCCGTGGGCACGTCGCCGTAGTGGGCCAGGAGCTCCACCGAGCGCGCCGAGCCGTAGGAGCAGAGCAGGTCGATCATGCGCTCGTCCTGATTCGACATCGCGATGCTCAGCGCGTCGGCGGAGCTTTCGACCGGGGGACTCGGATAGGCCCCCCGCTTGAGGAGGAGCTTCGCGATCTCGTAGTGGCCGTGATACACCGCCGAATAGAGCGCGTGACCTCGGGGCGCGATGTGCTCCTCGGGAAGGTTCGGGTCGGCGCCCCGCGCCAGCAACAACTCGACGATCTCGAGGTGTCCGCCGACCGCCGCGTTCTTGAGCGGGGTGCCGGAGCAGGGATAGTAGGTGAGGTACTCGGAGGAACGGTTGGCCAGGGAAGGGTCCTCATCGAGCAGCTCACGCACCCGCTCGAGATCGCCGACATACGCCGCCGTACTGATGTCGACGTAGGCCCCCCGAGCGCGGAGGTGGTCGAGCACCTCCCGCGGTGTGGTGACGGTGTCCTTGGGCACGTCGCGCCAGCCCCGGTAGCCGTAATCTCCGTTACTGAGCTGGATCGGGCGCGCGCCGTCCTGTCGCCGCGCGTTGATATCCGCACCGCGTGCCAGCACCTCGTCGATCAGCTCGAGCTGCCGCGTCATCACCGCCCAATGAATCGGCTGATTGCCTCGCGCATCGCCCGCGTGCACCAGTTCCGGCGCCGCAGCGAGCAGGCTGCGCACCTTGGCCGGGTCGCGCTCGCGAATGGCGGCCGCCACGGGCTCCCCCTGGGGCGATGCCCCATGCAGCGTGGCGAGCCTGGCGGTGAGCAGCCGCTCCATCTCGAGATAGCCGCGATCGCGCGCGATGTCCAGCAGGCTATCGTCCACCGCCAGGCCGAGCGGATCGGCGCCATGCTCGAGCAGGAAGTCCGCGACAGCGAGCTGGTTTTCGCGCACCGCAAAGTAGAGCGGAGTTCGGTAGGCGTAGTGGCAGCGCAGCAGCGAGGGATCCTGCCGCACCAGTCGCTCGATCCGGGGGAGCTCGCCACGGATCGCTGCGCCGAACATCTCCCAGACGTCGGTGCCGGTACCGGGGGACCAGAGTAGGGGCTCTCCGCGCGTGAGCTCCTCGGGCTGGAGCATGCGCCGCTAGCGTCCGATGCGGGCGGCTTCCATCATCCAGGCATCCAGCAGCCAGGTCTTCCCGCCGTCCTCACTGCGGTCGGCCCGCCAGAGAAAATGGTTCGGCTGGAGGGCGAAATAGCGGATGCGCATGATGGCCGAGCCGTAGTGCTGGATCGCGTAGCGGTTGGAGTCGTCTGACCAGGTGAGCCCGAGGGCGAACTCCCCACCGGTGGATCGAGTACCGAGCATCTGCCAGAGCTTGCGTTCCGGATCGAAGCTGCGGTAGGTGTAGGTGCCGACCCCCATTGGCGTGGAAGCGTCGTCGCCCCGAAAGCGGTCCTCGATCAGCAGCCCGCCGGGCTTCTTCTCGAAGGACCAGTGGCCTGAGAAGGTATCTCCGTAGGAGCCATCCGGGTTGCGCCATTGAAAGCGGAAGTGCCAGAAACCGATGAGAAAATCGTAGTCCGCAGCGGTGCCTGCCTTGCTGGCGCTGTCCGCAATGGAAAAGTTGGCGCCGAGGGTATCGGGGAGTGGGATTTCGCGACGGCCTTGGGCGATGGCGGGTGACGCGACCAGGCCGGCCAGGAGAACTGCCAAGGGGATGCGGCGCATAGATCCTTTCAAGGCGCCGGAGCCGCGCGCGTTGCGGGGGCGACCGGGGGCGCGGAGGGCACGTCGTTCCAGTTGAGAATGGCGTTGAAGATGAGATTGAACTCGCCGTGGTTCTGCCAGCGATAAATGGGATTGTTGGCGAAGAGCAGCACGCGTCCTTTGCCGTGATACGCCTCGGGGACATCTACCGCAAAGGCGCGTCCCTTGAGGTTGTCCGCCCCGACCATCAGCCCGCTCAGCACCGACGCCTCGCCCCCGACATACTGGGCGAGCACGTTGGCCTGATCGGCGACGCCGACGCGGAAAACCTGGGAGCCCTGGCCGAACTTGACCGGAAAAATGGTTTTCTCATAGCCGTAGAACACCGGGTGGTCGGCGCGCTTGATCTCCGCCTGCACCAGCGGTTTCTGCGCCGTGACGCCCGCGGGGCTCTCCGTGTCAATCGTGTGGGCGAAACCGACTTCGATCGGGAAGCGCACTGCGCCCAAGGTCGCGATGAGAGTGCCGCCCTCGGCCAGGAACTGCTCGAACGCGGCGATGCCCGCCTGCCCGAACCCGCCGGTCATGTCGGCCGTCTCACCGTACATGCCGAGGAACTTGTACTTATCGCTCCTCTGGTAGGGCTGTGGTTTGGCGGCCGGGGGGGCCAGCACGTTAGCGCGGGTAATGGTCTGCGCGGCCATCACGACGACGTCATAGTCCGCTTTGAGGTTTCCCTTGGCAACCCGCTCCTTGTAGATCAGCTCGAACGGAATGCCAAACTGGTCGAGGGCGTGGCGATACCAGCCCAGCTCCTGGGTGCCGTTCCATTGCGAATAGATCGCGACCCGCGGCAGGTCAGCGTCGTGGGTCTTGACCGTCGGGAGCGCCGACAGCGCGGCCGCGGTGAGGCCGAGCGATTCCGCCGCCGCGCGGGCGGCCTGCAGCTCCGCCGCTGATCCGCTGAGGAGGAAGGACCCCGCCGGGAAGCTGATGCCTTCCGTGGTGAACGACTGCTCCGCCACCTGCATCGGAAGCTGCTTCAGCCGGTAGCGGAAGGAGATCATGTTGTTGGAGCCGAAGTGGGCGACGGCGAGCCCCGCCGTGCCGCTGCCCCTGAGCGTGCCGTGCCATTCGGCCGTGCGCACGGGAGTAACCCGCGCGTCGAGAATCGCCTTGTCGCGGATCCCCTGCACCGCGACGTTCATCGCGTAGCCCATCGACCAGCCGCTGTCATCGTAGGTGGTGAGCGCGGGATCGGGGTAGTCCTGCTTCTCGAGCAGGTTGCGCGCCAGCCGGCCGAACGGCTGGTCGAGCTTGACCACATAGGAGCCCGCCGGCACGCTGTCCGCGCCGGCCCGGTAGCACTGGCTCAACCTGCCGACCTCGATGCCCTGGGCGCGGAAGATGTTGACGAGAGTGACGACGCGGGTCATGTCGCGCTGGAGCGGGAAAACATACGCGTAGGG
>DASYPD010000419.1:0-4800 GCA_036007005.1 Gemmatimonadales bacterium | reverse complement strand
TGCGTCGTGCTGCCATGGTAACTGAAGGTCGTGATGTTGAGGCCCCCGCCGAGGTAGAACCACCGCGGCCAGTTCTTCGCCACGCGGGATTTCAGGTCCGCATTCACGGCCCATTCGGAGCCGGGATCGACGAAGTAGTAGTCGAACGACGGATAGAACTCGAGCCGGTGGCCCAGCGGAAGGCTGAATTGCGCGCCGAGGTTGAGGTCCTTGATGTCGAAGTTATAACCGACGTGGGGACCGATGTGGGCGCGATCCGTCTGCGCCCGCACGATCCCCGACGCCAGCAGGATCAGCAACGCCGTGAGCACGGCGGATCTGCGCGATGGCCTCATGCGGTGCTCCTTCCTCGAGGCGGGTTATGAAACCTTCCGGGCCTCATGAGGTGGGACGCCGCCGTGCCCGCGGCACACACAGGATTCGCGGCCCGCTGGCGCAATACCAGACGCCTGCTCAGATTCAGGTTCCAGCATCGCCTCCCCGGAGAATCCGTCATGCGTGCGCGCCAGAGATCCCATCCCAGGCTTGCCTTTCTCGGTGTGCTTCTCCTCTTCCTGACCTCCCCCGCCTTGCTCCTCGCCCAGCTGCCCTCGATCGCCGACAAGACGAAAGGGCTCGAGCGCCGCGACGGTTTCGTTCCCCTGTATTGGGATCCGGCGAGCGGCAAGCTCTGGCTCGAAATCCCCGCCGGCCGCATGGGGCAGGAGCTGCTCTATCTCACCGGGGCGCCGACCGGGCTCGGCTCGAACGACATCGGGATCGACCGCGGTCAGATCGGCGGAGAGCGCATCGTCAAGTTCCAGCGCATCGGCAACAAGGTTCTGCTGGTTCAGCCCAATTACAGTTTTCGCTCCAGCGACAGCAGCACTGCCGCGCGACGGGCGGTCGAGGAGTCGTTCGCGATCTCGACGCTCTGGGGCTTCAAGGTGGAGGCCGAGACGGACGGGAGCGTGTTAGTGGACGCGACTGATTTTGCCGTCCGCGACCTCCATAACGTGATTGGCGCTCTGGCCCGGACGCGGCAGGGGAGCTACCGGCTCGACCCCTCGCGCAGCGCGGTGGATCCCGAGCGTACCAGGGTATTTCCGCGCAACACCGAGATCGAGGTGACCCTGACCTACACGGGCGAGAACCCGGGCGCCTGGGTCCGCGACGTCGCGCCGACGCCCGAAGCCCTGACGATGCGGGAGCGGCTTTCGCTGGTGGCGCTGCCGGAGCCCGGCTTCACGCCCCGCGCGTTCGACCCGCGGGCGGGGTTCTTCTCGGTCAGCTACCTGGACTTCACCGCGCCCTTGGGAAGCGACCAGACCATCCAGCTGATCGCCCGCCATCGGCTCGAGGCAAAGCCCGGCCGGGGCTCCGGGCTGCGCGAGCCGCTCAAGCCCATCATCTATTACCTCGACCGCGGCGCTCCGGAGCCCTTCCGTTCGGCGATCCTCGAAGGGGCGGGCTGGTGGAACCAGGCCTTCGAGGCCGCGGGATTCAAGGACGCGTTCCGGGTGGAGCTGCTGCCGGAAGGCGCCGATCCGCTCGATGTGCGCTACAACATGATCCAGTGGGTGCATCGCTATACCCGCGGCTGGAGCTACGGCAACACGGTCACCGATCCCCGCACCGGCGAGATCATCAAGGGCCACGTGACGCTCGGCTCCGAGCGCACCCGACAGGACTATCTCCTCGCCGAGGGCCTGCTCAGTCCCTACCAGGCGGGGAACCGGAAATCCTCTGCCGCGGAAGCGATGGTCCTCGCGCGACTGCGCCAGCTGGCGGCGCACGAGGTCGGTCACACCCTGGGCCTCCAGCACAATTACATCAGCAGCATGGCCGGGCGCGCCTCGGTGATGGATTATCCGCATCCGCTGGTGCAGCTCGCGGCCACTGGCGGCATCGACCTCTCCGGCGCCTATGCCGTGGGAATCGGCGCCTGGGACAAAGAGGCCATCTCGTTCGGCTACCGCGATTTTCCGCCCGGCACGGACGAGCCGAGGACGCTGGACAGCCTGCTCGCGGCGGCGCGCGCCCGGGGGCTCTTCTTTCTCACCGACCAGGACGCCCGGCCGCCGGGGAGCGCTCACCCTAACACGCATCTCTGGGATAACGGCGCCGATGCGACCGCCGAGCTGGCCCGGGTGATGCGGGTGCGGCGGGTCGCCCTGGACCGCTTCGGCGAGGCCGCTATCCGCGCCGGCGAGCCGCTGGCGCTGCTCGAGGAGGTCCTGGTGCCGCTCTATTTGCATCACCGCTACCAGGTCGAAGCCGCGGTGAAGGTGGTGGGCGGGCAGTATTACACCTACGCCGTGCGCGGCGATGGCCAGGAGCCGGTGCATTCCGTTCCCGCCGCCGAGCAGCGCCGCGCGCTGGCGGCGGTGCTCGCGACGCTGGCTCCCCAGGAGCTCGCCATCCCGCGCGGGGTGCTCGCGAAGATCCCGCCCCGGCCCAGCGGATTCCCCGAGCATCGCGAGCTGTTCGACAAGGTCACCGCTCCGGTCTTCGATGCGATCAGCCCCGCGGCGGCCGCCGCGGACATGGTGGCGCAGCTGGTCTTCAACCCCGAGCGCGCGGCGCGGCTGGTACAGCAGCACGCGCTGGATCCCGCACAGCCCGGGTTGGCGGAGGTGATCGATAGCGCGCTAGGGGCGGGGAAACCCGCGCCCGGCGATTTCTATCAGGCGGCGATCGGCCGGACGGTGCAGCGGGTTATGCTGGAGCGGCTCATGTGGCTGGCGCAGACGGCCCGGAGTCCCGACGCCCGCGCCATCGCCCAGCTCAAGTTGAAGGCCTTGCTTGCCCAGCTGCCGGATCCGAGCCCGGCGCGGCTGGCTGGTGCGGACGAGAACACCGCGCACCAGCTGGCGCTCGCCGCGGACATCCGGCGCTTCCTCGAACGGCCCTGGGACCCCCAAGCGCTCCCGCGTCCGTTCACCCCACCGCCCGGCATGCCGATCGGAGAGGAGCCCTGACATGCGCCCCGTGAGATCGTCTTCCTGGTTCGCCGGCTTTGCCAAGACCACCGCGCGCGTTGCCGGGCGGCCCCCGGCCTTCTTCCTCGCGCTGTCCGTGGTCGTTGTCTGGCTGGTGACCGGCCCCATTTTCCGCTTCAGCGACACCTGGCAGCTGGCCATCAATACCGGCACCACGATCGTCACGTTCCTGATGGTGTTCCTGATCCAGAATTCGCAGAATCGCGACGCCGAGGCGGTGCAGGTCAAGCTCGACGAGCTGTTGCGGGTTACTCAGGGGGCGCACAATGCGCTGCTCGACCTGGAGGAGCTCGAGGATCTGGAGCTGGAGAAGATCCGTGGCGACTACGCCGAGCTCGCGAAGCGCGCGCGCGAAGACCTACGGCGCGGGGTGGTGGATACGGGCGTGGGCCAGATCACCGGCATCCTGTTGCTGCTGGTCGGGCTATCGAGCGGGGCCCTGCGCGCGCAAACCACCCCCTCGTCCTCGGCCACGATTCTCCGCCTGGAGGACGGCTGGGCCGCGGCCCTGGTCCGACGGGATGCGGCGTACTTCGAGCGCACCCTCGCCCGCGGGTTCATCTATACCGAGGATGCTCGCAGCTACGGCAGAGCCGAACTGCTGCACGAGCTGGTGACGGGCACGGATACTGTCACCGCGGCTCACAACGAAGCCATGCAGGTGCACCGCTTCGGGGCGACGGTGATCGTGACGGGCTGGCTGATCGTGGCAGGTCGCGGAACCGGCGGCCCGTTCATCCATCGCTATCGATTCACGGACGTCTGGCTGCGACCCGCCGCGCGCTGGCAGATCGTCGCGGCGCACGATTATCTGCTGCCGGCGCGCTGAGAGCGTCCCTCGAAATACCGCCGCCCCTGTTCCATCAGCGCGACGAAGCCCGCCTCGTCGCCTGAGCGCACCACCGAGCGGAGCCGCTCGACGGCGTGCTGGAGCGCCCCGAGGGCCTCCTCTCCATAGTCATTCAGGTGCTGGATCTCGAAGTAGAGCTGGGGATTCTCTCCGGCCACCCGGCTTGCCACGGCGAGCTGCCGGTCGAAGGTCGCGCTGGAGAGTTCCGCCAGATGTCCCGCCGGCTCGCCGCTTCCGGCCAGCGCGGTGAAGAACGCGATGTTGAGCGCATGGGAAAGCCCGAGGATGTACGCGACGACCCGGTCATGACTCTCCAGATCCATCGCGACGACTTCGGCCATGGTCGAGGCAAAGAGGCTTCGGGCGGCGTCGTTCGCCTCGGGCACTCCCAGATCCACCAGCACGACATGGCGGCCCGACAAGAGCTCGGTATCAGGGCCGAACATCGGATGGATCGAGGTGACCCTGACCCCTGCGCCGAGCAGCGCCGTAAGCGCGGCTCGCAAGGGCGATTTGAGCGAGCCGATGTCGAACACGACGCCGCGCGGCCGCCGCCCGGCTAACGCGGTCAGGATCTCCGCGGTCGCCCGCAGTGGCGCCGCTACCACGATGAGATCGTGCTCGAGGGAGGAATCGCGCCAATCGGCCAGGTGGGGTCCCCCTCCCGAGGGTGCTTCCGGATCGGCGATCTCGACTTCGAATCCTTGCGAGGCGAGGAACCGGACGAACCAGTCCCCCATCCGACCCGAGCCGCCGATCACTAGCGCGCTGCGGCCCGCGCCGCCGCGCCGTGCCACGACGCGCTGGCGTTCCTGAGTGGTCAGCGAGGATTCGATCAGCAGGGACATGAGCGTAGCGGCCACGTCCGGGTCCAGACCCTCAGCGACAGCGGCTTCGCGTGCGCGCTCCAGCACGCGCTTCTCCTGCGCAAAATCCCGCAGCGCGCGGGTGTCCTTGTCCTTGAGCTCC
>DASYPD010000418.1:0-6901 GCA_036007005.1 Gemmatimonadales bacterium | reverse complement strand
AACCCGGGCCTGGGCGTGAAGGGCGGTCGCGGCGAGGCCGAGCAGGAGGAAACGGGCGAGACGATAGGGCGGCATGGGGTGAATGTCGCACCCGGACTAGCGGGTTAACTTCGTTAACGCCCGATCGGGCGCGTGAGCACGGGCCTGTAGCTGTCGTTACCCGATCCGAAATGCTCGGTCAGATACGTGAGCAACCGGGCGCTCTCTTCCTCACTCAGCTCGGCTCCCCAGCCCTTCATCTTGGCAATCGATGCGGTCCACTGTCGCTCCGTGAGGCGTTGCTGCCTCAACACGTCGGCGGAGTGGCAGCCGAGGCAGGATTGCTCAGCGACGGAGCGCCCGGCGCCCTCGGGTAGCCGAGGGGTGCCCGCACCGACTGCGGGGAGGTTACGCTCGGCGATCCGGGGCGGAGCGGCGGCATTGGTCACCTCGACCTCCACCGCATGCCAGCCGTTGGAGAGATAGCCGCTCTGATTCCATACCGGTTCGCGGGGCTGCACGGTGCCGCGGCTGTCGGTCGCACGAACGACCAGACGTGCACGCCCGCTTCGCTCGGGTGTCCAGCGAAAGGTCCAGAGCCGCCAGGCATACCGATCGTGCCGCGGGTCGAGCGTCGCCGACATCCAGCTGGCGCCGTCATCCTCGCTCACCTCCACCTTCGCGATGTCCGGCGCCCCCGAGAAGGCGAACCCGCGCAAGGTCAGCGTCGAGCCGTGTCGCGTCTGACTCGGCACGTCGGTGAAGCTGGACTTGACGAACAGCTCGGTGACCGGAGACGTCTGCTCCGGTGGAAAAGTCACCCCCGGCGCGCCCGGAGCCTTGGGATAGCGGTAGGCGACGTCCATAAAGAAGCCCCGCTGCGGCTCCGCGCGCGCGCTGATGCGGGTGACCCACTTCATCCAGTGGTCGCCCGCCCAGCCCGGAACGACCAGCCGAACGGGCGCTCCGTGCAGCGCCGAAAGGGGCTCGCCGTTCATGGCGTAGGCGAGCAGCGCGTCGTCCCGCGCCTTCTCGAGCTCGAGACTCCGGTGGAATGGAGGCACCTTCGTGGGAGGGGCGTCGGCTCCAAAAGTATGCAGGTGGCGCGCCGAGGACTCGAGCCCGGTCCGTTCCAGCAGGTCCTTGAGGCGGACGCCGGTCCAGCGTGCGTTCCCGACTGCGCCCTGCCCCCACTGGATCCCGGGGACCCGAGGAGCCTGCAGGCTCCGGCCGTTGCCGGCGCACTGCAGCACGCAGGTGACGCTGGTGGCCGGCAGCCGCTTGAGCTCGGCGAGACTCAAGGAGAGTGGCTTCGCGACCTCCCCGTCCACCGCGAGCCGCCAAGTCTTCGGGCCGAGCGGGGCCGGTGGTTGCCAGTGGTGCCGCACGAAAAAGAGATCGTTGGGAGTGAGGTAGCTCGTCAGCAGGTCCAGCGGAGTCTCCGCGTCGACGGCATAGGCATTGAGCTGGAGCATCCGGCGCACGTGCCGGACGGTCTGCCGCAGTGCGGGCAGTGCGCCCAGCGAGCCGAGCAGCCCGGCCGTCTGCGCGAAGAAGGAGCGGCGTTGCATCAGGGGTTGCGCCCGCGCCTGCGGGCCGCGCTCCCGGCGGGGAGGCGGGCGACGAGTGCCTCGGTCATGGCAAGAATCTACCCGCCGCGGTCCGGGAACACCTCAGGGCGGAGTGAAGCCCAGCCGCACCGACTCCACCTCCACGCCGTAGCCGCCCGGGGTGACCGTCACGTCATCCTCACGTCGCAGCGAGAGCTGCAGCCGCTCGATCCGCTGGAGCCGCGGCCGGTCCCCGCGAGCGCCCCGCCCCGCCGCAGCGCCCACCCAGTAGTTCCATTCACCCGGAAACCCTTCCGGAAGCAGCACGCCACGCCCGAGGGAGAACGCCGACAACGGCAGCGCCCGTTCGCTCCAGGTGCGGTCCACTGCCACCGAGGCGCTCCAGCTGGTCCCGTCGTCCTCCATCAGTGTGACGTGCAGGATTTGCCGCTGCCCTAACCCGCGCAGCCGCAGGCGCAGCGAGTCCCCGCCGGCGATGCTCTGGCCTCGCGAGGCGATTCGATCCTTGATGACGAGCGAGGCGGTGTAGTCGGGCGGGCTCCAGCCGCTTGCATCCACCGGCAGCTCGAAGTGGAAGACCGGCTGGCCGGTGAGGTCGGAGACTCCCAGGCGGAATAACCCGCGGCGGCCGGCGTCGCCGATCCGGGTAAAGGCAAGCCGCGGCGCGTCGGTCCGAGGGGCGAACAAGCTGAGCGGCGTCCGCGGGCCGACCACCTCCAGCTTCCAGGTCTCCCGGCCGGACCAGTCCCAGTCCCAGGGCTTCCGCGGAAGCGCGCCGGGAAAGCTGAGCGCGGAGCCGCCCCGGAACACGGTGATCACCAGTTCATGGGGGCCCTCACGGAGTGCGCCCGCCGGAATCGTTGCGGCATATCGGTATCCCCCTGCCGGACGCATCCAGAAACGCTGAAACCAGCCCCCCGCAGTGGGCTGCGCAAAGAGCAGCACCGAGTCGGGCGGGGTTGCGTCCACGACCCGGGCCACCAGCTCGGCGGCCTCCCCCGCAAGGTATTCGGGTGCGCAGAGCGACTCGACCGAGAGCGGCAGCGTATCGGGAGGCGGCGGATGATACTCCGCGAAGCCTAACCCGCCAAGGTGTGACGGCAGCGTGGCGACGTCCACCGGCCCAGCCGCACTGAGCACATAGACACCAGGAGTGACAACGAAGCGGCCGTCCTCCGACCGCCCGGCCGCCCGACCGCCTGGCGTCATCGCCTGCACCGTAAAGCTCTTCCCCAGGTCCGCCAGCGCCACGGTCATGGGCCAGGCGCGGCTGATCGCGCGGGTGACGATCTTGTCGGGGCTGGGCGGCTCGAACGGGTCGCGGACCGGCACGGCGTCGGGATAGACCTCCAGGCGCCAGAGGCCCCGGCGGATTTTGTCGAGGAAGTAGACCCCCTCGCCCCCGTAGCTCACCACGGGCGAGGAGCCGTACCCGGCGACGCGGCGCAGCGCTGCCGGGTCCTTCGGCGTAGACTGGGTCGAGCCGGCGTAGAGGAACGCGTCGGGCGCGACCAGCTCGCCGAGGTTCTCGTCGTACGAGACGCGGAAGTCGCCGAACCGCAGGTTCCCGGGATAGGCACCGTAGGAGCGCAGCCGGGGCAGCCGGTGCATCGCTTCCGCCGCGATGATCGCGCTCATTGCCTTGCGTGGCGTGTACACCAGGCTCAGATAGTGGGTCTGCCACCCGAGGTTGCGCGACGCGGTCCGCAGCATATCGTAGGCGAACATCAGGGCCATCTGCGCGCCCACCGCACGGAAGGTCCGCGCCATGGCGGGATACATCATGCCCGTGCGCAGGTCGGGGCTATCGAACTCATAGACGATGCGCGGCAGGCGGGCCAGCTCGGGGCGCAGCATGTCGGGGTAGCCGTCGGTCGTGCGGAGGTAATTGCCTTCCAGCTCGTGACCACTGTTCAAGCCCGTGGGATACCAGCCGAAGGTGATCCCCTGCGCCCGGGACTGCCGGATCGCTGCGCCGATGCGGAAGTCCTGACTCACGTTGTAGAAGACGAGCTTCTGGCACCCGCTGCTGCGCACGGCGTCGGTCAGGGCGTTGATGTAACGGATCGAGCCCGGCAGATCTTCCGGGTGATGCCAGGGCTCGTTCACCAGCTCGATGGCGAGGATGGCGGGCTCGTCCTTGAGCGCCAAACCTGTGTAGGGATTCACGTGATTGAGAATCTGGCGCAGATAGTTGACCTGCGCGGTAAGGGCCGCCGGATCGGTACCCATACGGCCCTTACCGAACACGCGGCCGAAGCCTCGCGTCGCGCTGTCCCGCTCCAGCGCATCGGGCCAGTTCGAGCTGTAGAGCTGGATCGGGCTGAACAACATGTAGATGCCACGCTCGCGCGCCCGGGCAATGAGATAGTCCAGCAAGTCGAGATGATCGTTGGCGATCAGGTTGCCGGCGCTATCGGAGGCCTCCCAGTCACCCCAGAACGTCAAGCGGAGGCCATCCCAGCCCATGCGGGCGAACTGCGCCATGTCCTCGTCGATCATCTGCTTGCGGTCGGCACGGAGATAACCCGCGGCGCGGTAGTCGGAAGCCGTCGGCAGCACGTAGTTGGCGCCGAAAAGCGTGACCTCTTTGGCGTCGTCTCGCCAGCGCACCACGCCCCCGCTGTCGAGGTAGACGGCCCGGTTCGCCGCGAGCTGTGCCTGCGCCGGCGCTGGGAGGAGCAGGACCAGACCGAGTGACTGCACGAACCCCCACAGCTTCATATACATTGCCCTCGATGCGACCTCGTCTCGCCGCAGCCTTCCTCTGCCTTGCGCTGGCGACAGCACCCGCTGCCATTGCCCAGCCCACGGCGGCGTCGGCCAGCTGGGTATCCCGGAGCGCAATCTACGAGGTATTCGTCCGCGACTTTTCGTCCACCGGCGACCTGCCGGGCGTGACCCGGGGGCTCGACCGCATCCAGGCCGCCGGGGCAAACGTCGTGTGGCTGATGCCGATCTTCCCGGTCGGGGTCAAGCACCGCAAGGATCCGCTGGGCTCGCCCTACTCCGTGCGCGATTACCGCGCGATCAATCCCGCCTTCGGCACCGCGGCGAACTTCCGGACTCTGGTACGGGCGGTGCACGCGCGCGGCCTGAAGCTGATCCTCGACTGGGTCCCCAATCATACCGCGTGGGATCACGCCTGGGTGCGGGAGCATCCCGATTTTTATGTCCGTAACGAGCGCGGTGAGCTGAGCGTGCCGCGCGACGACCAGGGCAAGCTGACCGACTGGACGGACGTGGCCCAGCTCGATTACCGGAATCCCGCGCTCCGGCGGGAGATGATTGCCACCCTGCGGTACTGGCTGACGGAATTCGGCATCGACGGGTTCCGGATGGACGTCGCCGGCTTCGTTCCCGACGACTTCTGGCGCGAAGCCGTGCCGGCGCTCCGGTCCGCCGTCCCGCGCCCGATTCTCTTGCTCGCGGAGTGGGGTGACCTCAAAATGCATCGCTGGGGGTTCGACCTCACCTACGCCTGGGATTCCTACAGCGCGCTCAAGGCGGTCTGGAAGGGCGCGCCGGCCGACAGCTTCGTTCGGCGCGAGCTCGCCGACCGGCGGGCGATGCCCCCGGGCGGCATGCGGCTCCGCTTCACCACCAATCATGACGAGACGGCCTGGGACAAGCCGCCGGTGATGCTCTTCGGAGCCGCAGAGGGCGCGCGCGCGGCCTTCGTCGCCATGGCGCTCCTGCCGGGCCGGCCGCTGCTCTACAACGGGCAGGAGGTCGAGAGCCCGCAGACCCTGCGGCTCTTCTGGCGGGATCCGATCGCCTGGCGGCAACCCCACGCGCTGCAAGCGCGAGCGTTCTATCGGCGGGTCCTGCAGCTGGCGCGGAGCGATTCAGCATTCGTCTCGGGAGATCTCCGCGCCGCCGAAACCAGCACCCCCAACGACGTGATCAGCTACGCCCGGGGCGACGCGCTGGTGCTCGTGAACGCTCGGCCTCGCGAGCTGCGGCTCGGCCTCAAGGGCTTCCCGCTGGACAGCGTGCGCGATTTGCTCTCGAGCCGCGTGCTGCGCGGCGACAGCGTAACCCTAACGGCATATGGAGTCCTGGTTCTGCGTCGGAAGCCCCTAGCTCCCTAGCTCCCTAGCTCCCTAGCGCCTTGTCGTCACATCAATCGCCACCGCCGACTTGGCGCCGAGATTGAACTGCACCATCCCGCTCACATCGACCACCACCGCCGTCCCCACGCACACTCCCCCGCTCAGGCCGCCGGTCAACCTGTCGCAGTAAGTACCAGGGGGAAGACCACTGCCCACCGCTACTGCCACTGCCACTATCTCGTTGTTCACTGCTACAAATCCCTTATCCCCCCTGGAAAACGCAACAGCACTCCCCCCGTTATCCCACCAATGGTTCTGATCAGTGCCCGCCACCACCTTCCGGAAACGCACCATGTTCCGGAGGTAGGGGTCGCGGTGCTCGCAAACCCACTCGCCGATCTGGGCCGTCTCGAGGCTCGCCGCGCAGCTCAAGTCATTGGTATTACCGTTGGCGTCCGACGGCGGACCCATGGAGTTGCCCGTGGGGCAGCTGAAAGCGAAGCTCGAGAGGATGGACGGATAGCCGTAGGGCTGCGCCAGCATCCACACGTTCGCCAGCCGGAACACCGCGCCATCCCGGTAGCTCAGCCCGCAGTTGTGCTGGGTGTCGTGATTCTGCAGGAACACCACGGCCTTGTCGGACGGCAGCAGTCCCCAGGCCAGCTCGGAGAACTGGTTCCCGGCGGTGCCGTTGGGGTTGAGCTGCGAGATGTGCTGGCCGCCGACGCTGCGGAACTTGTCGCCGACCCCCGTGAAGGTGAATTCGGTGATGTCCGCGGCGCCGCCCGAGTGGTAGCCCTCGCCGAAATAGTCCCGCGGTGACAGCGCCTCGCCCGCTCCGCCCGCCACCTCGAGGAAGTAGTAGGGGATCGCTCGCCCCTCGCCGGTCAGGGTGGAATTCACCCGGGCAAAGATGTCGTCCAGCTCCACCTGCTGGATGTGCTTCGCCGCGTCGATCCGGAATCCCGCCACGCCCAGTCTGGCCAGCATGAGCAGATAGTCAGCGATCTTCTGTCGCACCGCGGCCAGCCCGGTGTTGAGGTCGGGCAGCGAGAACAGCTCGCAGTCCTGCACGTTCGCCGCGCTCTGGTAGTTGTTGACCGTGCAGGCGGGATGGAAGTCGGCCGAGCTGTAAAGTCCCGGATACTCGTATTTCGTGTAAGCCGTTCCGTTGCTGCCGACTCCAGGGCTCGGGAAGTTGGTCATGTGGTTGATGACCGCATCGACGTAGATGCCGACCCCCGCCGCCCGGCAGCGCTGCACCATGTCGGTGAATTCGGCCCCGGTCCCCGAGCG
>DASYPD010000417.1:0-4781 GCA_036007005.1 Gemmatimonadales bacterium | reverse complement strand
TCGCCTGGTCCGGCCTGGTGCGGCCAGATCACGTCGGAGCCGTGCAGCTGGCGGGCCTGGCGCTCGGCGGTACGGGGGCGCTGCTCGCGGCGTGGTGCATCTTCAGCTTTGCGCTGGTTGGACGCGGGACGCCGGCGCCCTTTGACCCGCCGCGCCGGCTGGTGACGCGGGGACCCTATCGGTGGATGCGCAATCCCATGTACGTCGGTGCCGGACTCGCGCTCCTCGGGGCCGCCGTGTTCTACGAATCCCTGCCGCTCCTGCTCTATTGTCTCGCCTTCTGGCTCATCACGCACCTGTTCGTGGTCTGGTACGAAGAGCCGACCTTGCGGCGCAGTTTCGGAGCGGAGTATGAGCGGTACTCCCAGCACGTCAAGCGGTGGTGGCCCACCCGGCTTCCTCTGGAGATCCCATGATGCGATCGCTCTCAGCGGAGCCGCGCCACGGCTCTGTGGGGATCCGATTACGATCCTGCACGCGATCTCGGGCGGGTGAGCTTGACCAGCCGGAAGCTGGCGGAGCCGGAAGAGTCGCTCACGCAGTATCTCGTCCCGGATGCCCGGCCCGGGAGCGGGCTGGCGGAGCTCTGCGGGACGCTCCGCATCAAATGGGGCACGCTGGAGCTCGCCACCACCTGGAGTGTCAATCACTGAGGAGGGTCCATGTCAGGCAAAGGCTTGTTCGGCGTCGTGGTTCGAGCACTCGGGTTGTGGATCCTCCTGCGAGGGATCGCTGACTTGCTGACGGCGCTCGTAAGTGGTGCGACGGTGTTGCGCGGCGGCTGGCTGTGGGGCGGTCTCTATCTGCTGGGCGGGCTGTTCCTCCTGCGGGCTGCGGCAATCGTCGTCCGCTTTGCCTATGGTGCGGCAGACGAGGGATAAGTCGTTCTACTAACTTAGGGATTGGGGATTGGCGGTTGGGGAGGATTTCGTCAGTCAGGCCTCAAAGGGCAGGGTAACCAATGATTCGCAAGCTCAGCTCCGGCCAATACCGCCTGTACTCGCGCAAGGCGAATCCGAAGACCGGCAAGCGTCGCAATCTCGGCACTTTCTCGTCGCGCGCGGCCGCGCTCAAACACGAGCGGGCCATTCAGTACTTCAAGCGACGGGGATGAACGGTCCCCGCCCGTATCTCCTCAGCGAGACAACCTGGAAAAGCGTGCGGGAGGGCGGCTATGGGGCCGCCGTGCTGCCCTGGGCGGCGACGGAGGCCCATAACTTCCATCTCCCGTACGGCACCGATGCGATCGAGACCGCGCACATCGCCACGGAGGCCGCCCGGCTCGCCTGGGAGCGCGGATCACGTATCATCGTGCTACCCTCGGTGCCGTTCGGGGTGAATACCGGCCAGCTGGATATCCCGCTCTGTCTCAACATGAATCCGAGCACCCAGGCGCTGCTGCTCCGGGATCTGGTCGAAAGCGTCGAGCGCGCCGGCATCCGCAAGCTCCTCCTACTGAACGGGCACGGCGGCAACGATTTCCGCGCGATGATCCGGGAGCTCAGTCCTCGCTCCGTATTCCTCTGCACGGCTAACTGGTACACCGTGGTGGACCCCCGGCCCTTCTTCGGCGAGCCCGGCGATCATGCCGGCGAGCTGGAGACGAGTGTGATGCTTTCGATCGCCCCGGCCCTGGTGCTTCCCCTTGGCGAGGCCGGGCCCGGCAAGGCGCGCCGTTTCCGGCTTCAGGGCCTGCAGGACGGCACGGCCTGGGCGCCGCGACGTTGGACCCAGGTAACCGCCGATACCGGCGTCGGTGATCCAGGACAGGCTTCCGCGGAGAAGGGGGCGCGGTTCCTCGACGCCGTGACCGCCAGGCTGGCGGAATTCCTGATCGAGCTCGCCGCCGCAGACCCCGATAAGCTGTATCACTGAACTCAGGAGGCCAGTCATGACTCGAGTCGCCTTAGGCGTGGTCTGCGGAGCGGTTTTCGGAGCCGTTGCGGTCGCCATCATGCTGCCGATGTCCTTTCCCGACCGGCGTGCCGCGCTCAGCGCCGCCTTTCTGAATCGTTTCGCCATTGGCCTGCTGATTGCGGTCTCGAACCTGGGCCTCGCCGGCTGGTTGAGCGGATTGGTCATTTCGCTGCTGCTCAGCGCGCCTGGCGCCATCGTCACCAAAGCATATGCGCCGATTCTCGGACTTGGCGCCATCGGAGGCGTCCTCATCGGATGGATTGCGGGTGGGTTTACCGCATCGCCCTGAGGTGGGGTGGTTCGGCGGGCTTTGCCGCTGCGCGACTGCCGCCGGGGTTGCGGCCGTGGCTGCGATTGGCTGCCGTTCCCCGGAAACACCGGCGCCCCCTCCCCCTGCAGGCCGGTTCGTCGCGGAATACGGGCCGGCCACGCCCGAATACGAGGATTTCCGCGCCGGGCTGATCGCCAACCGGTTCCTGGATACCATCGCGGCGCGGCTCAACGACTCGCTGCGAATTCCCAAGGATGTGGTCCTCGCCACAGCCCACTGCGCCGAGCCGAATGCGTCCTATGCGCCCAAAACTCGGCGGGTTACCCTCTGCTATGAGTTGTTCAGGCGGCTGTCCGAGCGCTTCGAGAATGAGGTAGGCGGGGACTATCTCATCACCGGGACCCTGGTTTTTGCCCTCATGCATGAGCTGGGGCACGGGCTGATCGATGTGCTGGAGCTGCCCACCACCGGACGGGAAGAAGACGCGGTCGATCAGCTCGCCACCATTCTGCTCCTCAATCAAGGCGCGACCGGAGATTCGCTGGCCTTTGGGGCCGTCGGGTGGTTCGCGACCAATGCCAAGTCGAGCCAGTTGGACGACTTGGCCCTGGCCGACGATCACGGGCTCGACCAACAACGCGTCTACAACATCATCTGCTGGATTTACGGCCGGGATCCCGGGCGCTATCCGGAAGTCATTGCCGAAGGCTGGCTTCCCGAGCATCGGGCCGAGCAGTGCCCGGCGGAGTACCATCGCCTGCGCCGGAGCTGGCAGCAGCTCCTGGCCCCCTACCGGCCCGGCCCCCGCTAGCCGGCCCTCTCACGCCCCCCTCCAACACCCTCTCTTTCCCTCCGCAGGCACCCGCCGTATGTTATGGCCGCCGTTGGCGCGCCAGTGGGGCGTGCCTCCAACCCCGGGGAGGAATTGATGCGACGTCTTGTATTGCTCGGTTGTGCCGCAGTGCTAGTGGCGTGCGCCAAGCCGGAGAACAAGCCGGCGGCTGACACCACCGCAGCGGTGGCGCCCGCACCCGCGCCGCCACCCATGCTGATGATGTCGGATGTGGCGGGTAAGTGGCACGTCAAAGTGATGCCCGAGACCAGCGACAGCGTGTTACTCGAGTATGACATGACGGCCGACTCGACCATGAACTGGATGCTCATGTTCCCCGGGCGCACCAAGCCAGTCATGGCGCATGCGATGCTCTCGGGCGACAGCGTGGTCACCGATGCGGGACCCTATGCGAGCGCGCTGCGCAAGGGCCAAATGGTCACCACACACGCCGTGGCCCGGATCCAGGGCGGGGAAATGGTCGGCATGACGACGGCGCACTACAACACCAAGAAGGCCGATTCAGTCGTCGTGTTGCGGTTCCGGGGCACCCGCACCCCGTAAGAGTTTCCCAACCTAGCGCGAGCCAGCCGGCCGTGGTGCATTCACGGCGGGCTGGCTCGGTGTCGTCCCTCCGCTCTTGTCCGTGAGCTACCGCCCCGCCGAGAACCGCTACGAGGCGATGGTGTACCAGCGCTGCGGCCGGAGTGGCCTGCTGCTCCCCGCCATCGCACTCGGCCTCTGGCACAATTTCGGGGCGGTCGATCCCTTCGCGGAATCGCGGGCGATGGTGCTGCGCGCCTTCGACCTCGGCATCACCCACTTCGACCTCGCCAATAACTACGGTCCCCCTCCCGGCTCAGCCGAGCAGACGTTTGGCCGCATCCTGCGGGAGGACCTGCAGGCGCACCGGGATGAGCTGGTAATCTCGAGCAAAGCGGGTTACCTGATGTGGCCCGGACCCTATGGCGAGTGGGGCTCCCGGAAGTATCTCATCGCCAGCCTGGACCAGAGCCTCCGCCGGATGGGGCTCGACTACGTGGACGTGTTCTATCACCATCGCCCGGATCCCCAGACTCCCCTGGAAGAAACCCTGGGAGCGCTCGATCAGATCGTCCGGAGCGGCAAGGCGCTCTATGCCGGCATCTCCTCCTATTCGGCGGAGCTGAGCTCGCGCGCAGTGCGCATCCTCAAGGAGCTGGGGACGCCGTGCCTCATCCATCAGCCCAAATACAACATGTTCCACCGCTGGGTCGAAGCCGGGTTGCTGGACCTGCTGGCGCAGGAGGGGATCGGCTGCGCCGTGTTCTCGCCGCTGGCCCAGGGGTTGCTCACCGACCGGTACCTTCACGGCATTCCCGCCGATTCCCGCGCGGCCAAGCCCCATGGCTTCCTCCAGCGGGAACAAGTGACCGAGCCCCTGCTCGAGAAGGTGCGGCGCCTGAACGAGCTGGCTCACACGCGGGGACAATCGCTGGCGCAGTTGGCGCTGGTCTGGGTGCTGCGACATCCGCAGGTGACTACGGTGCTGGTCGGCGCCAGCCGAGTGGCTCAACTGGAGGATACCGTGGGCGCTCTGACGCAGCGGGAGCTGAGCGCCGAGGAGCTCAAACAGATCGAGCGGATTCTGGCGAGTTGAAGCTCGGCTAGATGGCCTCCGCCCCCTCCCATGCGGTGTTTGCGCTGGCACTCGGCGCGTGGCTCGCTCCCCGCCCCCAGCAGCGGCGTACGCTCCTGCTCGGTGCTATCCTCGCCATGCTT
>DASYPD010000416.1:0-3090 GCA_036007005.1 Gemmatimonadales bacterium | reverse complement strand
CGGCCTCCTCCATGTCACCCCGATTCTGACCGTACTGCCCGACGATTCCCTGCTGGGTGAGTTTCGCCAGGAATTTGCCGGCACGCTGGGAATGATCGAGGCGTACCCCACAAAGCCTGATGACGCTCCGGGTTTTGCCGGGGCGGCCGAGCTCATCGATAGCGACAGCCTGCGGCAACTGCTGCAGAAGGACCCCAGAACGCGCGTCGATGCGGGCGCCTACCTGACCGCGCGGTTGATGGATGTGTTTCTCAACGACTCGGACCGCCACCCCGGCAATTGGAAGTGGGCCCGGATGCGATCGATCCCCGGTGCGCCGTGGCTGCCGATCGGCCGCGACCGGGACAAGGTTTTCATTTCGTATGGCGGCACCGTCGCTGTAGCCGGCAAGTTCTCTCCCAAGCTGATCACCTTTCAGAGCAGCTACCCCGCGATCCGGGGCCTCATCTGGAACAGCCTCGAGCTGGACGGGCGATTGCTGGGCGGTCTCGAGAAACCGGTATGGGACTCCGTGGCCGCTGTCCTGCGGCACAAGCTCAGCGATCAGGTCATTGATGCCGCGGTGCTCGCGATGCCCGTGGAATACCAACACTCCGCGCCAGGGCTCGCTGCCACGCTGAAACAGCGCCGCGATGGTTTGTCGGAGATTGCTACCCGGATTTATCTATTCCTGGCCGCTGCCCCAGACATCCAGGCGAGCGACGCCGCGGATCGGGCGAGCGTCCTCCGGATGGAGGACGGCTCGGTCGAAGTCCAGATCCAAGCGGGGGATGAGGCGCCCTGGTTTCGCCGGCGCTTCCACCCGTCCGAAACCGACGAGATCCGCTTGTATCTCCACGGCGGCGACGATAGCGCCGTAGTGACCGGTGAGGTCGCGCGGAGCATGCGGGTCCGCATCATTGGCGGAAATGGCAGCAACACCTTGATCGATTCCTCCCGGGTGGGCGGCCGCGCGGGGCAAGCGCGCTTTTACGACCTGGGCAGCGTGTCCGATGTGGCATACGGGCCGGATACCCTGTTCAACCGGCTACCCTGGGTCATATCTGGGGGCGGCATGGCCCCGCCGGAACGCGATCGTGGCGAGAAGCTCGGCCCGGTCTTCGGCCTGAGCGCACCCGGCGACCTGGGTCTCCTCATCCGCGTCGGGGTGAGTCATTCCCGCTACGGTTTCCGGGTCGGCCCGTACGCCGGCCGCACCGTGCTCACCACCGAGTATGCCAGCGGCGTGAGCGCCTGGCGGCTTACCGGCTTCGTGGATCGCCGCCGCGAGGGCACCCGGTGGCATTTCACCGCGCGAGCCCGAGTGTCCAAGCTCGAGGTGATCAACTTTCACGGGCTCGGCAATGCGACGGCCAATGCCTCCTCTGATTTTTTCAGGGTGCGGCAGCGGCAATTTCTGCTGCTACCCGCGGTGGCGTTCACGCTCGGTACTCGGGGGGACCTCAGCCTCGGGCCGGTGCTGCAGTACTCGACGACGGACAGTGCCGCCAACACGTTCATCTCAAGCAGCCGCCCCTACGGGGCCGGCACCTTTGGCCAAGCGGGATTGCGCCTGGGGCTGCGCTACGACGCCCGCGATCAGGCCAATTACGCCGGCAGCGGGATCCTGCTCGACCTGAGCGCCACCTGGTTCCCGGGAATCTGGGACGTGGACGGCTCCTTTGCTGCGCTGAGCGCCGTCACCGCGGTGCATTACAGCATCCCCGTCCCGCTGCATCCCATCCTCGTGTTGCGAGCCCAAGCCAAGAAGCTCTTCGGCGAGTTTCCTTTTCACGAGTCGGCCTTCATTGGCGGCAGCGGCTCGGTCCGCTCGCTCGAGCTGCAGCGCTACGCCGGCGATGCCTCGCTGGGTGGGACCACCGAGCTTCGCCTACCGCTCGGCCGGGTGCCACTGATCCTCCCTCTCGACCTCGGGGTTTACGGGTTCGCGGACGCCGGACGCGTTTTTCTTGACGGCAAGTCGCCCGGCGGTTGGCACAGCGGCACCGGGCTGGGACTCTGGATAGGGATTCTGAATCCGGCCACGGCGCTCAACTTCGAGCTGGGAACGCATGAAGGCCGCACTCGCTTGCGGGTCAAAACCGGAATGGACTTCTAACTCGCTCACCTTTTGGCGGAGACTCCATGCGCCCCACCGGTATTGCGGGAATTGCCCTCATCCTCTTGGGAGCCCTCGTCCTCCTGTTCGGAGGAAGCATTACCACCAAGCGTGAGGTCCTCAGAGTCGGCGACGTGAAGGTCACGGCCGATGAGCAGCGGACGATCCCGGCGTGGGCCGGAGTGGTGTCCATCGTCGCGGGCGTCGTTCTGGTGGTGACCGGAACGAAGCAACGGGCGGCCTGAGGGCTCGATACCACTGGTACGGACCATTATTCGCGCGCGCAGTCGCAGCAGCCATGGTCGCCTCCCCCCGCACTCTGCCTCGCCCGTTCCACCACAGCTCACACGATGGTGCGACGCCCTCTCACGAAGTGCCACACGATCGAGATGAGTGCGAGGAGCAGGAGGAGGTGAATCAGCCCTCCAGCCGCATGGAAGACGATGAATCCAAGAAGCCAAGCCACGACCAGAATGACCGCTAAGGCGAACAGCATGATGGGTTCCTCAAAGTGAAGAGTAGGCAGGCACGCGTTCGGCCTGAGGTCACTGCGTCGGCGGCGCGAGATTGCCGCAGGAGGGAGGAGGGCAAACCGTGAGGTCTGCCCCCCCTGGGTACAGCGCAGACCGGCAATGTCATCGGGCTAACCCGGAGGGACAATCGCTCAAACGAGCACACTTTGATCGAGCTCGAACGGACTAGGCTGAAGAGACCAGGCAGCCACTTCGACCCGGCCGGCGACCTTAAGCCGCTTGACGTTCGAAGTCCGCTTTGGACGGGAGGTAACCCCGCGGCCGGTGAGTTGACCAAATAATGAATGGGTCAGTTCCAACGGCAGGACTTGAATCCCCTGGGCGACCGAGTGGAGAGTTTTGAGGAAGGTGTCGCACGAGGCGTTCGTCATGATGAACCCCGAGACCGCCGCCCGGACAAGGCTCACCACGTCCGCGCGATGCGGCTGCAGGCCCATGATGAGCACCCGAGACGCAGGC
>DASYPD010000415.1:0-1637 GCA_036007005.1 Gemmatimonadales bacterium | reverse complement strand
GCGGGTGTCCGGGATGCCGTCTGGCCTGTGCTGCTCGCCCAGCTGGGGCGACGGGTGAGCGTGGAGCGGGATCCCGCGGTGCGGGGGATGCTGGCGCTCTCGCTGGGAAGACTCCCCTATGCCGCTTCCGAGGAAATCCTTCAGGCGCAGGCATGGCTTGTCGCGCTGGCGGGGGGACTCTCCGGGCCTGCCGCACCAGATGTCGCCAGAGGGTTCGAAAGCTTCGCCCGGCTCACCGGGCGACGCGTGCCGCTGGCGGAGACGCTGCAAACTGTCTTGCGGGAGCTGGCGCGAGAGGAGCGGAGTGATCCGCAGGCAAGACGTTCCGCGCTGGGCGCGCTGCTCGCCGTGCAGACGGCCGATCCGGTCACGCTCACCGCCGCGTTCCGCGCTCCGGATCCCCTGCTGCGCAGGCTCGCTCTGGTGGGAGCGGCGGGGGTCAGCGGTCCTGAGGCGCGCACTTCGTTGCTGCAGGCGGGCTTCAACGATGGCTCCGCGCTGGTCCGGGTGGAGGCGCTCCGGCAGGGGGCGCGGGTTATCGGGGAGGCGGCGTGTGCCCGCCTGCTCGACGGGATCCGCGACCCGACGCCCATGGTCAGCCTGGTCGCGCTTGATCTCGTGGGCAGCTCCTGCGCCGGTAACCCGCTGGCGACGTCGGCACTCCTCGCGGTGATGCAGGACTCGGCCGCTCCCTGGCAACGGCACGCGCATGCCCTGGTGAGCGTGGCGCGGGCGGCGCCGGACCGCTCCATGGAAGCGCTTGGTTCGGCGCGGACCGCTAATCTCTGGCAGCTCCGCATGTATGCGGCCCGCGCGGCGCTCGTGCTGCGGGATAGCAGCACGCTGCGTCGCCTGGCGGCCGACCGGACGGCCAATGTCCGCGAGGCGGCCCTGAGCGCCCTCCACGAGGTGAGCGGGCACCGCGACGATTCCCTCTATCGTGCGGCGCTGGGCGCCGCGGACTATCAGCTGGTGCTGACCGCCGCGAACGCGCTCGCCGGAAGTCCGGAACGCGAGGAGGCCGCTCTGGCGCTGCTCGCCGCGCTCGTGCGGATCTCCGGTGAACGGAGTGAGACCTCGCGGGATCCCCGCCTCGCAATTCTGGCGCGGCTCGCGGAGCTGGGTCGCCCCGAGCTGGCCCCACGGCTGCGCCGCTATCTCGCTGACTTCGACCCGGTGATCGCCGATTCCGCGGCGGCGCTATTGACCTCGTGGACCGGGCGGGCGGCCGTCTCCCGTCCGCGCCCGCTGGCGCCGCTCCCAATTTCGGTTGCGAAGCTCGAGCGGCTCAGGGGGAAGCGGCTCCAGTTTACCATGTCCTCTGGAACACGTTTTGAGGTTGCCCTGCTGGTGGACTCTGCTCCGCTCACCGTGCTCCGCGTGGCCGCCCTGGCCGCGCGCGGCTATTACGACGGACTGAGCTTCCACCGCGTCGTTCCCAACTTCGTGATTCAGGGCGGGAGTCCCGGCGCGAACGAGTACGCCGGGCAGCCACGCTTCATGCGTGATGAGCTGGGCCCCGCTTCACATGCACGCGGGACGCTGGGCATCTCGACTCGCGGCCGCGATACCGGAGATGCCCAGCTCTTCATCAACCTGGTCGACAATCCCAGGCTGGACTACGACTACACGGTGTG
>DASYPD010000414.1:0-3673 GCA_036007005.1 Gemmatimonadales bacterium | reverse complement strand
TCGTGGAAGATCGTACGTCCCGCGATCGCCCTGCGCCTCCGTTCATGACGGATCCTCTTCGACGGTCGCTCCGGTTCTCCTCCTCCAGCACTCCCTTGAGTCTTGACGTTCCGTGGTCTTGATTATCTGCCGAGTTGCTCGAGACTCTGGTTGACGAGCAACGCGCAGCGCCGGGTTTGATGAAGCGGAGTGAGGAGGCGTAGGCGTGCGGATCTCCGAGGATTTCGCAGGCAACCTGTCCGCCCGCCATCTCGAGGCTGGCGATCTCCGAGCCGTGTTCCTGCCCGCACGGGGGATGCTCGGCGCCTCGCTGCAGCATCACGGCGTGGAGCTCTTGCGGCGCGTGCAGGATCTTCCCGCTGCCGCGGCCCGCAAGAGCACTGCCGGGATCCCGTTCCTGCATCCGTGGGCCAACCGGCTCGCTGGGGCGAGCTATAGGGCGGCCGGCCGCTCGGTGTCGCTCGATCTCGCTTCCCCCCTGCTGCATCTCGACGCCGGTGGCCTGCCGATCCACGGCGTCTCTTGGTCGCTGCTCGCCTGGGAGGTGATCGAGAGCACGCCGCGACGGCTCGCGGCGCAGCTCGACTGGTCGCGCGCCGACCTGCTCGCCGTGTTCCCGTTTCGCCATCGCGTGGAGCTCGCGATCACGCTCGGCGCCGGGGCCCTCGAGCTCGACACCACGCTGCGCGCCGACCTCGGAGGCCCGGTGCCGGTGAGCTTCGGCTTTCACCCGTACTTCGGGATTCCGGAGCTCCCGCGCGCGGAGTGGCGGCTCGCGCTGCCGGCGATGCGGAGGCTGGCGGTGGACGAGCGCGGCATCCCGACCGGAGCGGAAGAAACCTTCGCGGAGCTCGACTCACCGCTCGGCGAGCGAACGTTCGACGACGGCTTCGCGCTGCAGGACGAGCGCGCTCGCTTCTCGCTCGCTGGAGGCGGTCGTCGCATCACCGTGGAGCTGATGGCCGGCTTTCGGTACGCGCAGGTCTTCGCGCCGAGGAACGGCGACTGCGTCGCGCTCGAGCCGATGACGGCATCGACCAGCGCGCTCACCAGCGGTCGAGGGCTGCAGGTGGCGGCGCCGGGAGAAGCGTTCCGGGCGGCGTTCCGGATCCGTGTCGAAGACCTTGCGCAGGCTTCCCGATGAGCGCCGCCCGTCCGATCGACACGGGCACCGAGCGGGGCGACGGAAGTCTGCTGGCGCTGGCGTTGCTCTCCCTCCTCGTCGGCGCTGCCGCCGGTCTCATCGGCTCCGTGTTCCGGCTGTGTCTCGAGCAAGCCGATCTCTGGCGCGAACAGGTGATCGCGTGGGGGCACGGCCGGGGCATGCTCGGTCTGGCGGTCGTCTGTGGCCTGTGCGCCGCCGCCACCACGACCGCGGCCTGGCTCGTGCGGCGCTACTCGCCGGACGCCAGCGGCAGCGGCATTCCTCATGTCGAGGCCGTGCTCGAAGGGGAGGTGCATCCCGCGCCGCCGCGGCTGATCCCGGTGAAGTTCTTCGGCGGGCTGCTCGCGATCGGAGCCGGGCTGGCACTAGGCCGCGAAGGGCCGAGCGTCCAGATGGGAGCCGGCGCGGCGCACCTTCTCGGGAAGCTCTTCCGTCGCAGCTGGTGGGATTGCCGCGTGCTGCTCGCCGCGGGTGCCGGCGCCGGACTCGCGACGGCGTTCAAGGCGCCGATCGCCGGCGCCGTGTTCGTGCTGGAAGAGCTCGTGCGGCGCTTCGACACGCGCATCGCGATCGCCACCTTCGGCGCGTCCACGAGCGCGATCGCGGCGGCGCGCCTGCTCCTCGGCCAAGAGCCGGACTTCTCGGTCGATGCTCTACCCTATCCCGGCTTCGGCACCGTCCCCGTCAACCTGGTGTTGGGGATCCTCGCCGGGCTGCTCGGTGTCGCCTACAACCGCACGATCCTCGCCGCGCTCGCGCTGGCGGAGCGGACGCATCGCTGGCCTGTGGAGCAGCGCGCCGCGGTGGTCGGCGCCGCGGTGGGGCTGTTGGCCTGGTTCCTGCCGAACCTTGTCGGCGGCGGCGACGACCTGACCCAGGCCACGCTGCAGGGCGGTGGAATGATCCAGCTCTTGCCCTGGATCTTCCTGTTCCGCTTCGCGCTCGGTCCGCTCTCGTACGCGGCGGGCACGCCCGGCGGCCTGTTCGCCCCGATGCTGGTGCTGGGATCTCAGAGCGGGCGGCTGTTCGGCGAGCTCTGCCAGCACTGGCTCCCGGGTGTGACCGCCGATCCCACTGCCTTCGCCGTCACCGGGATGGCGGCGTTCTTCACCGCCTCGGTGCGCGCGCCGATCACGGCCATCACGCTCGCCGTCGGAGTGACGGGAACCCACACGCAGCTCCTGCCGATGCTCGGCGCCTGCTTCACGGCGATGCTGGTGCCGACGCTCCTCCACAACCCGCCGATCTATGACTCGCTCCGACCACAGGCCACCAGGCCGTCGCCCTGACGTGCCCGCCATCCTGCCGTCGCCCATGATCCTTACGACGCGACACGGTGTCTCCGCGCGCGTGCCGGCTGGCGCTACGCCGTCAGTGAGGCCCGAGAACCATCGAGCCGAGGATCACCAGGATGCTCATTTCGAGAAGCATCATCACACCGAGGAAGACGAAGTAGGCCTTGACGAGGAGCACGAGGGTCCGCGCCCAGTCGACTCCAAGGTGCAGGCGCAGCAACGATGCGCCGATCCAGGCAGTCCAGAACCCGAGTACGGAGAGGTACCCGGGAATGACCTGCTCCATCACCGCCGGGTACTGGCCGCGTAGCTGCGCCGCCCACGCACCCCACACAGGAGTAGCCGCCAGAAAGACGGGAGCCGTGCAGTAGCACAGGGTATAGAGGGGTTCGCGCAGGGAGCTCTTGGCGGTTTCCTGTTTTCGTTCCCGCGCGATCACAACCGCGAACGCCAGCGGCAGGGACACCGCGAAGGCGGTCAATGCCACGAAGCGAGTCTCCGCGGGCAGGGCCAGCAGCTTGAGTATGAGGTCGTCGGTGTTAGCGGCCAGCAGCTCGCGGAACTCGGGATTCCCGGCGAAGATGCTGAGAATGATGAAGTGGGGGAGAATTCCCGTGGCGGACCAGAGGATCAGAGGGGACGCGAACCGGTCGAAGCGGTCCTGGGGCTTCTTCTGCAGCTCGTCGATGACATACGCGTACGCCTTGTGCGGCGAGAACGCCAGGAAGAAGAACGTCTTGGGCAGGAGGACCGCCAGACAGGCGACCTCGAAGATGATTTCTTCCACGGCCTGCAGGAGTTTCGCGACGTCCATTCGGCCATTATACGGTCAGCGGCTGGCGTGCTCACGGTCACAGCGCGCTGGGTCGGCCTCGGCAAGCACGGGCGCCGGCGTGCTAGAGCGGAATCGCCAAGAGCGTGTCGATGCGGCTGCTGTCGCAGACCACGATGCGCTCGCGAAAGCGGAGCGCTCCCGCCTCCATCACGACGGCATCGAGATACCGGCCGGTGGCGAAAAGGTCCATCCTGCCGTCGCGCATGATCCTCACGACGAGAAACGGCGTCTCCGCGCGCATGCCGTCTCCCAAGATCGCCGGTTGCCCGATCACGTGGCGGTAGGACTGGCGCTCGTAGATGTTTGCCTCGCGCAAGGCCGCCACCCGGTCGCGCAGCATGCCCTTCGAATCTGCCCACATGAGCCCGGCCGGCAGCC
>DASYPD010000413.1:0-2195 GCA_036007005.1 Gemmatimonadales bacterium | reverse complement strand
TGCTCGAGAACCCCGATCCCGTCACCAAGATCACCTGGGGCTCCTGGGTAGAGCTCAACCCTGAAACCGCGCGCCACCTCGACGTCCGCGAGGGAGAGATCGTGCGGCTCGTCTCGCCGCATGGCGCCCTCGAAGCGCCGGTCTATGTCTATCCCGGGCTGCGGCCCGACGTCGTCGCGGTCCCGCTCGGCCTCGGGCATAGCGAGTTCGGGGAGTACGCCAAGGGGCTGGGCGTTAACCCGCTCGATCTGCTTGGCCCGGTGGATGCCAACGGCTGCTTCCCGTACCAGAGCACCAAGGTCCGCATCGAGCGGACCCACGGCTATCAGAAGCTCGCCAAGACCGAGGGTAACCCGCGCCAGCTCGGCCGCCACATCGCCGAGGCGATGCCGCTCGCCCATGCGCGGAAGGGCTATACGGTCGAAGAGTCCCTCAAGGACATCGGCGAGGCGGAGCCCGCCGTCAACACGGAGCGCGAGCTCGGCGCGATCGCGGGCTTCCGCGCCTCCCAGCTCGAGACGATCAAGCTCGGCGCGTACGCGGAGGACTTCCCCCGCTGGGGCATGGTGATCGACCTGGCCAAGTGCACCGGCTGCTCGGCCTGTGTCACCGCGTGTTATGCGGAGAACAACATCCCCTGGGTCGGCGCCGAAGACGTGACCCGCGGCCGCGAGATGAGCTGGCTGCGCATCGAGCGCTACTTCGAGGGCGGCGAAGCGCCGGGCGAGCCGTTCGCGGCGCGGGTGATTCCGATGCTCTGCCAACAGTGCGAGAACGCCCCCTGCGAGTCGGTCTGCCCCGTCTACGCCGCCTACCACACCGCCGACGGCTTGAACGGCCAGATCTACAACCGCTGCGTCGGCACCCGCTATTGCAGCAACAACTGTCCCTACAAGGTCCGCTACTTCAACTGGTTCCCCTTCGCCAAGCGCGCCTTCCAGGCGCCGCTCGATCTCCAGCTCAATCCCGAGGTCACGGTGCGGGCGCGCGGCGTGATGGAGAAATGCACCTTCTGCGTCCAGCGGATCCGGGGCGCGCAGAACCAGGCGAAGCTCGAGGACCGCCTGCTCCACGACGGCGACGTGCAGACCGCCTGCCAGCAGGCGTGCCCCTCGGGAGCGATCGTATTCGGGAACGTCAAGGACCCGGAGAGTCGTGTCGTGAAAGCCAGGGAAGACCAGCGCGGCTATCACGTGCTCGGCGAACTCAACACCCGGCCCAGCGTCACCTATCTCGCCAAGGTGCGCGCATGACCGCGCTCGTCCAGGAGCAGGAGCCGCACCGGCCCCAGCAGACCCACGCGGAAGTAACCCGCGATATCCTCGGCACCCTCAAGACGCCGAGCCGCGGCTACTACCTCGCCCTCTTCGGCGCGGTGGCGATGTTCCTGGTCGGGCTCTTCACCTTCACGATGCTCCTGAAGGACGGGTTAGGCCTCGCCGGCTATACTCCCCCCGTGATGTGGAGCGTCTACATCACCACTTTCGTGTTCTGGATCGGGATCGGGCACGCCGGCACGCTGATTTCCGCGATTCTGTTTCTGTTCCGCTCCCCCTGGCGCACCGTGGTGTATCGCTCGACCGAGGCGATGACGGTGTTCGCGGTGATGACGGCCGCGCTCTTCCCGATCATCCACATCGGGCGCCAGTGGGTCTTCTACTGGCTGCTGCCCTACCCGAACCAGCGCTTCCTCTGGCCCAACTTCAAGTCGCCGCTGCTCTGGGACGTCTTCGCGATCACCACCTATTTCACCGTTTCAACCACCTTCCTGATCGTCGGGTTGATTCCCGACGTTGCCGCCATCCGCGACAAGCTGAGCGGCTGGCGCCACACCATCTACAAGCTCGCGGCGCTGGGCTGGACCGGCGCCGACAGCCAGTGGCGTCACTATACCCGCGGGTATCTCTACCTCGCTGCCCTCGCGACGCCGCTGGTGCTGTCAGTGCACTCGGTCGTGTCCTGGGATTTCGCCATGTCGATCATCCCGGGCTGGCACGGCACCATCTTCGCGCCGTATTTCGTGGCCGGCGCGATCTATTCCGGCATCGGGATGGTGCTCACCCTGCTGATCCCGCTGCGCAAGGTGCTCCACCTCGAGCACATGATCACCGACTATCACTTCGACAATCTCGGCAAGCTCACCCTGCTGACCGGCTCGATCCTGTTCTACGCCTATGCGATGGAATACTTCGTCG
>DASYPD010000412.1:0-5559 GCA_036007005.1 Gemmatimonadales bacterium | reverse complement strand
GTGAAGATCTCCGGGTCGGGCTTGAAGGTGATCGTGGTGCCCGTCGCCTTGGTCTTGCCGACCACGCTGAGCTTTTTCACGGTCTGCCCGCGCACGAAGCCCATGTGGTGGCGCTTGCCCTCGAGATCCACGTAAACGTCGAGCTTCTCGGACAGCGCATTTACCACCGAGACGCCGACGCCGTGCAGGCCCCCCGAGACCTTGTAGGTCCGCTTGTCGAACTTGCCGCCCGCATGCAGCACCGTCAGCGCGAGCTCGACCCCGGGAATCTTCTCGGTGGAATGGATGCCTACCGGAATCCCGCGGCCGTTGTCGACGACCGTGATCGAGTTGTCGGCGTGGATGCTGACGGCGATGGTATCGCAAAAGCCAGCCAGCGCCTCGTCGATCGAGTTGTCCACCACCTCATAGACCAGGTGGTGGAGCCCGTTCTCCGAGACGGATCCGATGTACATCGCGGGGCGCCGGCGTACTGCCTCGAGCCCCTTGAGTACCTGAATCGAGTCGGCGCCGTAGTCCGTGCCGTCTTTTTCGATCGCCGGCATGGCATTGGCCATTGCGGTTATCCCTCCTGACGCGGTTCCGGGTCAGCCAGGCCCGTGAGCCAGCGAATTTCCTTGATCTGCCCACGGCGGTTCTGGTTCAGCTTGGCCAGAATCCGGGGAGCCATGAGACTGAGCTCGTTGGCCCAGGTGCTCGACACCACTCGGACCCACAAGGTGCCTTCCCCATTTACCGCCTCGGCCCGAGTGACCGCCGCGATCTGAGGACCCACCACGGTCGCCCACTGCTCCACCGCCTGTGCCAGATCGAGCCGCCGCGCCAGTCCCGCCTTGTCCAGCCAGGAGCCCAATGCGTCGGCCAAGCGGGTGGGCGGCTTGCTCCTCATGCAACCAGCCGCCCGAGCGGATCGCTGACTCTCCCACAAGCCACGGTCAGGGACTCCAGGTGAAACGCCGCGGGCAGTTCCTCTTCGCGCGGCGAGGTGATAAACGTCTGGGGAGCGCCGCCCGCCAACCGCGCTGCCAGCCGCTCCTGGCGTCCCCTATCCAGCTCGGCGAAGACGTCATCGAGCAGCAAAGCCGGCTCCGCTCCGCATGCTTCCGCCAGGGTCTCCCGCTCGCAGAGCTTGAGCGCCACTGCGGCGGTGCGTTGTTGTCCGGTCGAGCCGACCTCGCGCAACAAACGTCCCCCCAGCCGAAGTTCGAGGTCGTGGCGATGCGGCCCAACCGTGGTCATGCCGAGTCCTGCATCGCGTGAGGCGGCGCGCTGCAGTGCGGCGGGCCACTGCTCGCGCTCGGTCAGGGCGTCATCGCCCCGGTAGCGCAGCGCCATCGCCTCCAGCTCACCGAGACCCTCACATTCCGCGGCAAAGCGGCCGAAGCATTGCTTCGTCCAGCTGATCCGCCGGCGGACCAGTTCGGCGCCCGCCGACGCGAGGGGGAGATCGAACGCGGCGGCTAGGTCGGCTCTCTGCAGCCGAAGCGCCGCGTTACGCTGGGCGAGGGCTCCGCGGTAGCGGCTCAGCGCCCGCAAATACTCGCGGTCCGCCAGTGAAAGCACCCGGTCGAGGTACTGCCGCCGCCCCGCGGCCGGCCCTTGCACCAGGCGTAGATCGGTCGGCAGAAAGGCGACGGCGAGCCAATGGCCGATCGCCTCGCTCATCCGCTCCGGCGCCACTCCGTCGAGCGCCAGCCGCTTCAGCTTCCCCGCCGATCGAAATCGAGCACTCAACTCGCGCGGGCGCTCTCCTTCCGCCAGGGTCAGCGTCAGGGAGAATCCCGCCTCGCCATGCCGCGCCACTTCACTGTCCCGCGCGCCCCTGAGCGACCGGAACAGCACAGGGTAGTAGAGCAGCTCGAGCAGGCTGGTCTTGCCGTGGCCGTTGGGTCCCAGAAACACGGCGCCGCCGGACGGGAGTACGAGGTCCAGATCGGCCAGATTCCGGAAGCCCCGAGCCACAATTCGTTCGGCCCGCATCGCCTGAAATTTAAAAGGGTTATAGCCGGAATCCTACCTCCTACCGACCCCTAAACGTCGCCTTCCGCTTCGCCAAGAACGCGCCGGTCCCCTCCCGAAAATCCTCCGTTTCGGCCAGCTCGCCCAAGCGTCGGCTCTCCAGCGCCAAGGCGGCGTCCAGCGGCATGTTTTCCTGCTCGTCCACCATCCGGAGGCAGCCGGCGACGGCGAGCGGCCCGTTTTCCAGCATTCCGCGGAGGAGCGCTTCCGACTCGGCCAGTAACCGCTCCGCTGGGACAACGCGATTGACCAGGCCGATCCGCAGGGCCTCCTGGGCGTCGATCATTGCACCGGAGAGCAGCAGCTCGAGGGCCCGTCCGCGACCGACCAGCCGTGGAAGTCGAACTGTTCCCCCATAGCCCGGGGTGATGCCGAGCTTGACCTCAGGCTGGCCGAATTTCGCGGTTTCCGACGCGACGCGGAGGTGGCAGGCCATGGCGAGCTCGCAGCCTCCCCCGAGCGCGAAGCCATTGACCGCCGCGAGCACTGGCTTGGGGCAGCGCTCCAGCCGCCGGAACACACCCGAGCCCGTTTGCGAGAGCGTCTGGGCCTCGAGCCCGCTACAGCTGCTGAGCTCGCCAATGTCGGCGCCCGCGACGAACGCCTTGGGGCCGGCGCCGGTGAGGATCACACCGCGGATCGTCTCGTCGTCGGTCACTCGGGCGACCGCCTCGCCGAGCTCACGGATGACCTCGTGGTTGAGGGCATTGAGCTTGTCGGGCCGGTTGACGGTGAGCAGCGCGATGCCGTCCGTGATGTCGAAAAGCAGGGTGGAGTGGGTCATCGGCTCAGAGGGAAGGGAGTCACATCGTGAGGCGCCCGCAAACATAAGCCGACCTGTCCATCGCGGGCTACATGGAACGCGGCGCCTGTCCCTCGAGGCGGACGGGGCGCGCAGCGATGCCCCGCCCAAGCGCAGGCATGCCAGGCCGGCATAGTCGATGCATAACCCGCTTGCCATGATACGCCGTCTCCCCGGCATCGTGCCGCCGCACCTCCTGCGCGAGCTCGCCCGCAACGGAACCAGAGCGGAACGCGACCTCGCACTGAGGACGCTCGCGACTGATCAGGCCTCCCGCGGGACCCGGGAGATCGCGGAGCTCGGGAACCCGGAAGAGGATCGGGCGCTGGCGAGAAGCGTCCTGGTTCGGAAGCGGCGCACGATCTACGACGGTGGTGGTCAGGAGACCCTGCCGGGAACGATTATGAGAAACGAGGGAAGCCAACCGGGCAGCGACAGCGCCGCCAACGAAGCCTACGAGGGTCTCGGCGCTACCTGGGACTTCTATCACGCCGTCTATCAGCGGAATTCTATTGACGACGCCGGTCTGCCGCTCGACGCTACGGTGCACTACGGCCAGCGCTATGACAACGCGTTCTGGGATGGCCACCAGATGGTCTTTGGCGACGGCGATGGCAAGTACTTCAATCGATTCACCGTCGCTGTCGACGTGATAGGGCACGAGCTGACCCACGGTGTCACTGGACACGAGGCGAAGCTCAAGTACTTCGGTCAGCCGGGAGCGCTGAACGAATCCATCTCTGATGTCTTCGGATCGCTGGTGAAGCAATTCACCCTTCGCCAGACGGCCACTCAGGCCGACTGGCTCATCGGGGCTGGTCTCTTCACCAGCCGGGTCAAGGCGGACTCCGGCCGCCCAGCCGCGCTACGCTCGATGGGGGCCCCCGGCACGGCATACCATGATCCCGTGCTCGGGCGGGACCCGCAGCCCGGGACGATGGCGCGGTTCGTCCATACCTCCGAGGACAATGGCGGAGTGCACCTCAACTCGGGGATCCCGAATCGCGCGTTCTTCCTCGTCGCCACGAAGCTTGGCGGCCACGCGTGGGAGCACGCCGGCCGGATCTGGTATGAAACCCTGCGAGACCGAGAGCTCCGGCCAACCACATCTTTCCTGGGGTTCGCCTTCCGCACCGTGCTGGCGGCCACCCGGCTGTATGGCGGCACCAGCCGCGAGTGCCAGGCTGTGCTCGAGGCGTGGCGGCAAGTTGGCGTGATGTTGCCGGATGCCCGGACACCGAGCAGCGCTGCTGCGTGACCGGGCCGGTCACGGCTCCGGCGCTCTATACTTCTTCATGCTCGTGCGCCTGGAGATGGAGGGCGGTTTCGCTCTGGTTCCGGGATTGAAGCGCCCCATCACGCTCGACAGCGAAGACTTGGGAGCAGCCGGCAGGGCGAAGCTCTCCCGGCTGGTTGAGGAGGCTGGCTTCTTCTCCCTGCCGGCGAGCCTCGGTGCTGAACTGCCGGGCGCGGCGGACACCAGGCGCTATACGCTGACGGTCGAGGACGGCCTCCGGCGCCATTCGGTTTCTTTCCGCGATCCGGTGAACAATAGGGCGCTCGCCGCGCTCCGCGATTTGGTGCGTGCCGGCGGAAGCTGAGCGCACCCGATACGTTACCGTTCACCGTCATGCCCTCCCTCCTTGCCCTCGACCAGGGCACCACCAGCTCCCGCGCCCTCGTCGTCCACCAGGACGGCACCATCCTGGCAACCGGCCGGCGGGAGTTCGCCCAGCACTTCCCCGAGCCGGGCTGGGTGGAGCACGACGCCGAAGAGCTGCTCAGCTCGACGGTCGACGCCGCGCGCGCCGCGCTCGCGGCTTCCGGCGAGCGGCCCGCAGGCATCGGCATTACCAACCAGCGCGAAACCCTGATCCTGTGGGAGCGGCGAACGCTGCGCGCGGTTGCCCCGGCCATCGTCTGGCAGGATCGCCGCACCGCCGAGCGCTGCCGCGAGCTTCGCGCTGCCGGCATCGAAACTGAAATCCGCGCCCGCACCGGACTGGTGCTCGACCCCTACTTTTCCGCGACCAAGCTCGAATGGCTGCTCCGTGACGCGGGCCTGCGCCGGCGGGCGGAGCGCGGCGAGCTGGCCGCCGGGACGGTGGACAGCTGGCTCATCGCGCGGCTCACCGGGGGCCGCTCTCACCTGACCGATCCAAGCAACGCTTCCCGCACCATGCTCTACTCCCTCGAAGCCGGCACCTGGGATCGAGATCTGCTCACGCTTTTCCAGGTGCCCGACGGCCTGCTTCCTGATCTCACCCCTTCGAGCGGCATCTGCGGCGAAACCGAGCCGGAGCTCTTCGGCGGGTCACTCCCCATTGCGGGGATTGCCGGAGATCAGCAGGCCGCCTTGTTCGGCCAGGGCTGCGTGACGCCGGGGCTGGCGAAGAACACTTACGGCACCGGCGCGTTTCTGTTGCTCTATACCGGTGAGCTGGTCCCGACTCCACCCGCCGGGTTATTGGCTACCGTCGCCTGTAACCCGCGGGGAGGCCGGGGCTTCGCGCTCGAAGGAAGCGTCTTCATCGCGGGCGCCGTGATCCAATGGCTGCGTGATGGGCTCCAGCTGCTGGACGATGCAGCGGATTCCGCGGCGCTTGCGGCCTCCGTGCCCGACACGGGCGGGGTGCATTTTGTGCCGGCGTTCGTGGGGTTGGGGAGCCCCTATTGGGAGGCGGAAGCGAGAGGGACGCTGACGGGCCTAACCCGCGGGACTACGCGTGCCCACCTGG
>DASYPD010000411.1:0-1788 GCA_036007005.1 Gemmatimonadales bacterium | reverse complement strand
TACTCCCTACTCACTACTCCCTACTCCCTGTACTACTGTGCGCATGCACGATCTTCCAGCCTCCCCGATCCTGCCGGGGCGTCAGCAGCACCGTCGCTTTGGCTTCGCGCGCGGGTCCATCCGATAGCGACAGCCAGCGGTACTCCAGGAAGACCCAGACCAGACTCTGGCGCACTTCGAGCCGGCTCGAGGTGATCGCGATTTGGCCTCCGGCGCCGATTCCCGCAAAGCGAGGCGGCCCGTAACGCATTTGTCCGTTTGCGACCACGGTGGCGCCGGCGTCCCAGAGCGAATCGGCGGCTTCGTGCCTGCTATCCGCAGCGAGCGCTGCGATGAGTACTGCGGTCACCGGCTCCTCGACGACTCCCGGAGAGAGCACGGCCACCCGCGAGGTTGGCGGGCCCGAACAGGATGCCAGAAACAGGACGAGCGCGATCTCGAGGCGGCGAGCGCGAGACGGCGGCTGGCGACTCACCTCAGGGTGTGCCGCCCCTGCTGTTGCGCTCGAGCCTGAGAACGATGGTTCCGAAACGGTAGGTGGAGCGAATCTGCACGGGAATCCGGCGCGCATCATCGGTCAGCCAGAGCTGGGCTTTGGCGCTTTTCGCAAACAGCCCGCTCTCCCCCACCACCGGATTCAGCACCAGACAGGTGGCCTTGGCGCCCCCGGGCAGATCCATCAGCTCCCGCTTGACAACCTTGAGGACGATGGGATTCCGCGCTCCCCAATAATAGCGGTCGAACCTATAGGTTTTCCCCAGCTCGAGTGGTGTCGTGCGCACGAAATAGAGAAAGGAGGCATCATCCAATGGTTCGGCCGGCGCAGCATCGGGCGGCAAGGGCTCGGGTTCCACTTGCCGGTAGTAGCCGGAGTCGCCGAAAATCTCGAACGACCGCAGATACTGCTTTCCGTTTTGGAGGTTGTCACGCCGGAAGCGGAGCGAATGAAAGGTCGCGATGCTCGTCCACGATTCGATCGTGCTCTTGATTCTGAAGAAGAGGGCACTCGCGTCGAGGGTATAGCGGAAGTGGTAGGCGGGCTGCTGCCGTACCGTATCCACGGATGCGACCTCGATGGCCGCCGAACCCACCGTCAGAATGCCGAATTTGGCGGAATACTCGAGCCGCTCGCCTACCCCGAACGGCAGGGCGGCGGCGGCGGTTTGGAGCGCGCCGGCGATCAGGGCGAGCGTGCTCACAAGGCGACCTGCTCTTGCCCGCGACGCTGGCGACCGGCGCGCCAGACCTCGCGCAAAGTCTCCCAGGGGCGGCTGCGGCTGCTGCGGGGGCGCAGGTCATGGCGCTCCACGATCTTGATCGTCTCGACTCGGCGGGCGTTGCGCGCTGCCCGGCTGATGAGCTCCGCGTTGGCTGCCCAAGCTTCCGGAGAGAGCGTGGCCGCGCCAGGATGCGGCAACACGGTGCGAAGCGTCATCAGCCGGAACGCAACGAATCCGCTGACCGTGTCGGACACGCCGTGCACGCGCACCGTCCGGCGCAGCAGGAGTGGCGCCCAGCGCCGGATCAGCCGACGACCGCGAGAGGGCTCGCCGCTCAGCGTCGCCTCGCCCACGACCAGGTCGGCGCCGCTGTCGAGCCGTCGCACAAAATCGGGAAGGTATTGCGGGCCGTGTGAAAAATCGGCATGCATGAGGATCGCGCTGTCGCGCTTGGGCCGATCGCTTCGGGCGAGCGCCAGGTGCAGGAGCTCCTCCACCGTCCGAGCGTATCCCTGCCGGCGAGCGTGCCGGATCACAGTGAGCGGGAGCACCTTGGCATAGGGTTCGA
>DASYPD010000410.1:0-3281 GCA_036007005.1 Gemmatimonadales bacterium | reverse complement strand
GTCATCAACCGCAAGACCGCCAAGGCCCTCGGCCTGGCGATCCCGCCGTCGCTCCTGCAGCGGGCGGATCAGGTTATCGAATGACCTGCCCCGCGTGCGGCCAGGAGTGAGCGCCAGGACCGCATGAGGGTGTTCGGGACGACGGGCCCCCTCACCCTCCACCGAGAATGTACCAGCGGCCACGCCTGGCACATGCCGCTCGTCATTAAGCCGGAGACCCGGCCCGCGCCTTGCGATTGCCAACCGGAAGCCTGATGCACTCTGAGACCGCACACCGGGGATGCCTGCTCTACATCGCGCTCGGCTTCCTGGGACTCGATGTGACGCCAGCCGTGATGCCGTCAGGGCTGCGAGCGTTGCACGACTGGCTCGTCACCTGGCATGGCATCGGCCTGATTGAGCACGGGCCGGCGCGCAAAGACCGTGACCTCTCGCTTACGCGCTATGGAGACCGCTGGGGAAGCGTCAGTATTCGTGACCGGCATGGCGCATTCCATCGTGCAGGGCACCGGTCGCACATGCCGACTAGGCTCCCGCTTTCCGAAGCGTGAAGCAGGCCACCTTCTTCTGCGACGGCTCCGTCTCGGTCAGGCGGCGCAGGAAGAGGCGGGCGAGGGCAAGGTGGGCCGGGTAGAGCAGCATTCGGGCCACCCGGGGAATTCGCCGATTGAGGATCACCTGCTCGACGGGAAGCGTGCGCTCGCCCCAGAAGCTGAGATCGACGAGTGACAGCCCGCTCGGTCGCAGGAGGCGCCGCTCCAGCCTGTCTCGATCATAGGAGCGCTGAAAGAAGACGCGCTCCCCATCCCCCGGGGCCCAGTAGGCGTCGGGGTCACCTCGGCGCTTGAACTCCTCCAGGTAGCCGCGGTCGCTCCAGGGGACCGTGAGACAGGCAAGGCCGCCCGGCGCGAGCACCCGAGCGATCTCCTGGATGGCGATGGAATCGCCGTCGTCGGGAATGTGCTCGATCGCCGACAGCGAGAACACCCGGTCGAAGAGTCCCGGCGAATACGTGAGGTGCCGGGCGTCTTCACACTCCATGTGGTACCGCCACTGATCATGGCCGAGCGCGACGCGGGAGTACAGGCGGTATCGCTCCAGGAAATAGTCGACCAGGTCGGTGGCGTGGACCTCCGCGCGAAGCCTGGCCGCGAGAAAGAGCGACAGCAGCTTCGGGCTCCCGATATCGAGAACTCGCTGACCAGGTCGGACGTCGAGGTGCTGCAAGATGTATCGGGTCTCGACACAGCGCACGTACTCGACCGGCAGCACGAGGCTCTTGAGACCAGCAATGGGTGCCGAGGGCAATGTGCGCGCACCGACCCAGAGCCCGAACAGGTGGAGATCCCAGTCCGAGTAGGCGGCGGAGTCCAGGGGTCACCGATCCTCGGCGCAGCGAATCTCGCGGCGCCCATCGAAGATCACCCCGACCAGACTGCCCATGCTCCACGAGGGGAGAGACGCTCGGCAGCGGACCGAGAGGATCATCCGTCGGGATGAACACCGCGATGATGCGCATCGGCAGCCGGGCGACCACAGAATACAGGCGCAGGGGAGCCGGCTTGTGATTGCCATACGAGAAGTCCCGCCACCGCGTCGAGCTTCCGCGCCTCCCTGATCACCTAGCCCTTCCCCTCCCGCTCCAACAGCGCTTGCACCCAGGCCGCGAGGCTCGGATACGCCTCCCGATGCGCCCGCGCCATCAGCCGCTCCACCACCGCGCGCGGGAGCACGATCTTCAGCGCCAGCTCCGCCTTGCCCGGCATGCCCACCGGGCTCTTGAGCTTGGTCGTGACGATCGTGGCGATCTGCTCCGGGGTGGGCGGCTTGCGCCGGGCCGGGGAGAGCGGGAGCGCGGCTTGGCGTTCGTCAGGCGCCGGCGGACGGTGACGCGGAGCGCGCGGCATGGGCCGAGCATTGCACACGGTGGCGTTCCCGGCTACCGTGGGCGGCGCAAAGAGTGATGAGCCTGCCGCGCACGCAGTGGCCCTCGTGGAGCGGCTCTTTGCGCTCCTGCACGACTGCCGGGCGCTCGTCCCGCAGCTCGAGCGGGCAGGCGCCGACCCGGAGCCGGTCAGCGCCCAGGCGGAGCGGCTCCTGTACTTCGCGCTCGTGGGCGCGCTCGAGGCGGGGCTGGTGCGCACCGCCGAGGATACCCTGACCGTGCTGCGCCAGGCGAGCGCGCCGCTGGGGCCGATGGGCGCGGAGTGGCTCGCGCAGGAGGAGCGGCGGCTGGACACGGCGTGAAAACCCGGTGGAACTGAACAGCTCGCGCGCTCGTTTTGCTAGTGGGTGGCTTTCACGCTGATGCTCTCGGCTATCCAGGCGCCCCACGATTTCCTTGATGGACCACGCGTGGTCCGAGAACTCCGCTTCCATGGCCGGGCTCACCCGGAGCGTCTGGTGGATGCGGGCGAAATTGTAATGCATGAATGTGGAGCGCCACAGCCGCCCTGTCGGCTCTAGGGGAGATCGAAACCATGCCCGACGCCGTGACCGCGAAGTGGCTCGTGAAGATCGCCGCGTTTGTCGCAGCCTTCCCTACCATGCCTCAGGCGCAACGGGATGATATCGGGGTCGCTATGACCATAGAGACTCCCGCTGCGGCGGTGGCCTACAGCGTCCGGACCATCCGCAACCACCGAGAACGCGCGACCGTCCAGGCGACACTTCCGACGATCACAACGGAAGATTTTGCCGTCGCGGCCGGGCAGATTCGCGACGCGGCGGAGCGCTTGGGCTGACCAGCGGTCATCGTGTCAGCGGAGCAGCACGAAGTCCCTCAGGCTATCTCGGCAGCGATAGTCGACCCGGACGCCCGTGTGCTCCGCGGTGACGCGCCCAAGCGGCATCACCTCGATACTGGAACAGTTCGGGCACATGCGATCACGGGTTTCTTTGGGGAAGGGCTGGGGGAGTCTAGCATGGCTCGCCTCAGTGGAATTCGGAGGGAGCGGCAGGCCAGATGCTCGGGGGCCAAGACGCCGGACGCGCCAACCCAGAGACCCCCGGGGAGGTGCTCTGAGGATACCCCTTGCCGCGGGATCACGTCAGAATTTCAAAACCACCCACTCCCGCTCGTTGCACGCGGCGCTGATGTGGCGACGGAGTGTTAGCATCGCCAGCATGCGCCCGACCGCGGACGACGGCGCCCTCATCATCACCTTCCCACCGCGTGGACCGCGGCCCAGCGCCTCGCGTTCATGGCGGACGTCGCGCGCGCCGTGCCCCGCGAGCGCTGGGCGCACGTGGGCGAGCTGATGTGCACGGACAGCATCGAC
>DASYPD010000409.1:0-6329 GCA_036007005.1 Gemmatimonadales bacterium | reverse complement strand
CCGCAAAGCAATGAATCGCATCATCCTCGCCACCCTCCTCACATCCATTACACTCGCTCCCCACTCGGCCACAGCCCAGGGACCGAGCGGGGTTCTCCGTGGGCGCATCCTGGACTCGAGTCGGGTTTCAGCGGCGGTCGTGGGCATTCCCGTCGTCCTCCGCGGCACCCCATACCGTGCGGTTACCGACAGTACCGGGCGGTTCCTCTTCGCGGACGTCCCGGCGGCGAGCTACACCCTCATCGCTTCCCCGGCCCTTCCCCACCGGCCCGTGCTCCGGCACAGCGTCACCATCCTCGCGAACCGGATCACGGAGCTGGCGCTGGATCTGACTGATGTATCGGTCACCCTCGAGCCGGTGGTGGTCACCGCGGCCCGCCCGCTTCACGTGATCGGCCACCTTCCGGATGTCCGCGACAACGTGATCTACAATGGCAAGAAGACCGAAGTCATCGTGCTGGACAGCCTGCACGCCAACCTCGCGCAGGACGTGGAGCGGCAGATCCTGGGGCGGATTCCCGGGGCGCATTTCTCCGAAACGGCAGGGGCGGGCTTTCCGTCCAACGGAGTCGGGTTCCGTGGCCTCGATCCGACCCAATCGGTCGAAGTCAATACGCGCCAGAACGGAGTGAATATCGCCGCGGACCTCTACGGCTACCCCGAGACCTATTACTCGCCGCCGGCGGAGGCGCTCGATCGCATCGAAGTGGTTCGTGGGGCTGGCTCGCTGGCGTTCGGACCCCAGTTCGGCGGCTCTATCAATTACGTAGTGCGGCAGGGCGGCTTCGACCGCAAGCCCGCCTTCACGAGCAAGGTGACGACGGGCAGCTTCGGCCTGCTCAACGCATTCAACGCGGTGGCGGGGGGCACCCGCCGGGCCGCCTACTACGCGTTCGTGCACTATCGCGGGCAGGATGGCTGGCGGCCCAACTCGGATTTCCGGCAGCTGACCGCCTACGGGAGCGCGACCTACCAGGCTTCGCCCCGCCTGACCCTTGGCCTCGATTACACTTTCTTTCGCAACCGCATTCACATGCCGGGTGGACTCTCGGATGCCGAGTTCACCACCGATCCGTCGCAGTCGTTTCGCGCCCGCAACTGGCTGGCGAGCCCATGGAACACCGTCTCAGCCCGCGCGAGCTATCACATCTCACCGGCGGCGAGCTGGGAAACCACGCTCTCGTTCCTCGCGGGAGACCGGCATCTCGTCTGGCGGAATGAGGACGGCGGCCCTGGCGCGGCGGACGCGATTGATCCCGCCACGGGTGCCTTCGTCCCTCGCGAGGTCGAGCGGGAAACCTTTCACAACGGCGCGATAGAATCGCGCTTCCGTCTCGACACGCCAGTGTTCGGCCGCCCGAGTACGCTGGCCGTCGGAGTCCGCCTCGGTGCGAACCGCATGCGGCGCTTCGAGGGCGGGCCCGGCTCGACCGGGTCGGATTTCGACATCAATCTCTACGGCGGAACCTGGGAGCGCGCCCTCCGCTTCACCACCGCGCACGCCGCCGCATTCGCGGAGGGCTTGCTGCGGGTCAACGATCGACTCTCGCTCACTCCCGGCATCCGATTCGAATACCTGCGCTCCGGCGCTTCCGGCTATACCGAGCTGGACTCGAGCTTCACGCCGCGCAGCACCGCCTATCCGCTGGTCGGAATCGGCGCCGAGTACATCACGACCGCCTCAACCGCGCTGTACGCCAGTATTGCGCAGGCCTATCGCCCCATTCTCTACGCGTCGCTGACGCCGTTCGGAAGCCTGGTCCGGATCGATCCATCGCTGCACTCGTCGCGCGGATTCAACGCCGATCTGGGATGGCGCGGAACGCTGGGGAATGTCCTGAAGCTGGACGTCAGCGCCTTCTATCTGCACTACGGGGATCGCATCGGCACCCGGACCGTGAATGACGGAGCGGGCGGCAGCTTCTCGGAGACCGCAAACATCGGGAACAGCACGCATCGTGGCGTCGAATCCTACCTGGAGTTCGATCCGCTCCAGCTGTTGGGCGGGACATCGGTGGTGGGCTCGATCGATCTCTTTACGTCCTTTGCTTATGTGGATGCGCGTTATGTCTCGGGAAGCTTCGCCGGGAACCGGGTGGAACAGGCGCCACGGTTCGTGGACCGGGCCGGCCTGAGCTACGCTCGCGGCCGATTCGCTTTCACCTTGCAGCGGAGCCACACGGCGATGTCCTTCGGGGACGCGAATAACAGCAATACTCCGAGTGACGCCGCCGAGGCGGGCGTGATCCCGGAGTACACGGTGTTCGACTGGTCGGGACAAATCGGGGTGGGCCGGCGGACCCGGTTCGCTTTCGGAGTCAACAATCTCACCAACGCACGCTACTTCACCAAGCGGACCGGCGAGTATCCGGGGCCAGGGATCCTGCCGGGAATCCAGCGTAGCTTCTACGTCAGTGTGGCAGTGGCATACTAAGATGCGCCGCCGCCTGGAGACGAGGCTACCAACGATCTACTTTGTGGGTTCCGCGACAATCCGGATTCGCGCGGCGGTCGTGCTGTGGTCCAGCGGGGTCTTCCTGGGCGTCGCGCCGCTCGTTGCCCAAGGCATGCCGCTGCGCGACCTGCCCAAGCCGGCGAAAGAAATCGACGACCCCTTCTCGCTCATCCTCACGGCGCGGGAGTACCGCCCCGGCCAGTTGCTGGTGAGCGACGGCGTCGAAGCCCAAGTCTCGCTGGTGGATTTCGCCCGCGGCGTCCGGACGCCGCTCGGGCGCAAGGGAGCCGGTCCGGGCGAGTACACCATCGCCGCGGGATTCTTCCGGCTCGCCGGCGACACCCTCTGGATCCTCGACGGCGCGGGAGCGGCGGCGCGCATCGTCGCATTCCAGCCGGACCTCAAGCCGGGCACCACATTCCGGTTGCAGTTGTTCGACCAGCAGGACACCACCATCGTGCAGGGTTCCATGTTCGGCGACAGCCGGGGACGACTCTACTCTACCGCGATGAAGTTCAAGATCGGCGGGACCGGTGTGGTGATTCCCGATTCGATGGACCTGGTGTGGTTTGATCCCCGCGCCGGGACGCGCACCACACGCACGGTGGTCGCGCGCGTCAGAACGCCGTCCACCGGCAAGCAGGACATTCAGAACAACGGCGGCCACATCAAGGTCAGCATCCCGTTCCCCGGGCTGGTGGCGGCGGATGCGTGGGCCGCGTTCCCGGATGGACGCGTCGCCATCGTCCGCGGCGCCGGCTACCGGGTCGAGTTCCTGCTGCCCGACGGCTCGAAGCCGGCTCCCACGACGATTGCCTACGAACGCTACAAGGTCACCGAGGAAGACAAGCAGGCAGAGCTGGACGCCGTCCGCAAACAGGCAGTGCAGCAGATGGCGATGATGCGGAAGCTGATGCCGGCGAACGTGACGTTGGACATCGCGGTGACGCCCCCGCCCTCCTGGCCCGCCGAGTACCCGCCGGTGGCGCTGTTGAGTGTGCTGCCCGCGCCGAATGGGGACCTGTGGGTCAAGCGCTCGGTGCCGGCGCGGCTGCAGCGCGAGCACTGGGATGTGATCGACCGTTCGGGGAAGCTCGTCGCACGCTGGCAGCTGCCGCCCAAAACCAGCATCGTGGCAGTCGGCACCGGCGGGGTCTATACCGCACGCATCGACGAGGACGATCTGCGCTACGTGCAGCGCGTGGAGCTACCGCGTTAGGGGCGCAGGGGAATCGTCGGGGCTACCACACCGTAAAGCGATCGACGGAGATGGGGCGCCCGTGGATCTGGCAGATGGCGAGATAGTCGCCCTTAGGCCACTTGCCCGGCTGATCCCAGCCTAATCCGATCGCAGCACTCCCGCTCGGCGCCGGCGGTTCGAGTTTATAGACAAAGCTCAGCGTGCCCATCACGTAGCCGGAGGAAGCGAGGTAGTAGCAGTCGATCGGCACCTCCCCGCTCTTACTCAACCCCGGATGCACGAAGCTGAGCTCGATCCCGATCCGGGTAGCTTCCGAGGCGGAGAAGCGATCCTCGTAATTCCGTTCCGCCAGCGGAGTGACCCGGGCACCGGTAGGAAAGAAGCGCACGTCTTTGAGCCGGAAGTCGGTGTCCGCGAGCAGCGAGGGCCCGGGGCTCATCTGGAAGCTGGTCTCGCCGAGCGGTCGGCTGGCTGAGCAGGTCACCTTATAAATGCCCGCCTGCCACCCGTCCTTTCCGGCCCCGAACATGTAGTTGGCATCCACGGCGCGGGTAGATCCCGCCGTGATGGTCATCCCGATCTTCCAGATCCCATCGACCACTTTCCCGTCCGGGCGGGTCATCTGGCAGCCGATCGAGAGCTGGAAGGAGGAGGCGGCGGGTGCGTACTCCAACGTTACCTCCACCCCGATATAGCGTGTCCGCAGCGTGTTGAAGTAGTAGGTGTAGACTCGCTTCGCTCCCCCGAGCACGAATCCCGAGGGTTGCTCGAACAGGCGAAAAGTCGCTTGGGTCGGAGTGATCGACTGCGCCTGGACCGCCACCGGGACGAGCGCCACCGCCAGGATCCATCGACTGAATCGGGCTTTCATAGGGACCTCCTGGTATCCATGCGCAGAATGCCCGGCGGAGCAGTCACCGGTCGGCGGCTACCCAATCATAGACCCCCCCGTGCGGGATGGAGCAAATGGGTTGATTGTCACATCTTGACAATCATGATGAGAGTCGCCAGCCTTTCGACTCGAGGGAGGCGATGATGGACGAGCCCAATACCGACGTCATCCCGGGCACGCTGGACCTGCTCATCTTGAAGACCCTGAGCCTCGCTCCCTTGCATGGCTTCGGCGTGGCGCGGCGGATCGAGCAAATCTCCCGCGGGGTCTTCAAGATCAACCCTGGCTCCCTGCTCACTGCCTTCCAGCGCCTGGAACGCTCCGGACTCCTCAACAGCGAATGGCACGAGACCGATAACTCCCGCCGCGCCAAGTACTACTCCCTCACCCGCTTGGGCCGGAAACAGCTCGAAGCAGAAACCACGGACTGGACCCGCCGAGCCGCGGCGGTCGCACGGCTGCTGGGCGCCGAAGGCTCCTGATGTCGCTCTGGCGCCAGCTAACCCGGGGCCTCCGGGTACTCGCCGATCGCGGCGGTGCGGACCGCGAGATCGCGGACGAAGTCGAGCACTACCTGGAGCAGGCGACCGCGGCGCACCTGGCCCGCGGACTCTCCCCCGAGGCCGCCCGCCGCGCCGCCCGGCTCGAGCTCGGCGGGGTCACGCAAGCGCGGGAAGAGGTGCGCTCCTACGGCTGGGAGAACGCCGTCAGCACGACCCTCGCCGACTTCCGCCACGCCTGGCGCCGGCTCCGCTCCACGCCCGGGTTCACCGCCATCGCTGTGCTCACTTTGGCACTTGGTATCGGCGCCAGCACCGCGATCTGGAGCGCCGTCAACCCCGTACTGCTCCAGCCGCTGCCCTACCCCGCTGCGCGCCGGCTGGTGGCCATCGCCGACCGGCTCGGCGACGGCTCCGCGCTGCCGGTCACCTATGGGAGCTTCCGCGAAGTGCTGGCCCGCTCGCGCTCCTTCAGTGACCTCGCCGTTGCGAGGCCCTGGCAGCCGACCCTGGTCGGGCCCGACTATCCCGAGCGGTTCAACGGCCAGGCGGTCAGCGCGGGTTATTTCCACACCCTCGGTGTCCTGCCGGCGCTCGGCCGCGACTTCGATCCGGGAGACGACCGGCCCGGCGGCCGCCGCAGCGTCATCCTCTCCAATACCGTCTGGCGCCGCGCGTTCGGCGCCGACAGCGCCATCATCGGCAGCACCATCACGCTCGACGGCAGCGGCTACACCGTCATCGGCGTGATGGCGCGCGACTTCGAGAGCCTGCCCGGCAGCTACGCGGAGCTCTGGACCCTGCTCCGCTATCCGCTGACGCTGCCGTCGGAGGGACCTGAATGGGGACACAACCTCGCGATGCTGGGCCGGCTCCGGGACGGCGTTTCACTGGACGCCGCGCGCGCGGACCTCATCGCCCTCGCAGTCAATCCGGTTCCCGAGTTCGCCCGGCCGCCCTGGGCAGCGATGAAACGCGGATTGAGCGTCACCGCGCTCCAGGCCGAGCTAACCCGCGGCGTCCAGCCCGCGCTGCTCGCCCTGCTCGGCGCCGTGCTGCTGGTTTTGGGGATCGCGAGCGTGAACGTCGCCAACCTGCTGCTGGCCCGGGGGGTGCGCCGCCGCGGCGAGCTGGCGATGCGGGCCGCGTTAGGCGCCGGCCGGAGTCGCCTGATCCGTGAGCTGTTGAGCGAGAGCTTGCTGCTGGCCGGTATGGGTGGCATGCTGGGCGTCGGCGTGGCCGCGGCCGGCGTGCGCGCCCTGCTGCGGGTCGCGCCGGTAG
>DASYPD010000408.1:0-1528 GCA_036007005.1 Gemmatimonadales bacterium | reverse complement strand
CTTGCGCCTGCCGAGTGGTGGCTGGGTGGCATTCGCCGCGGACCGGGTCTCGGAACCGGTGCCGGAGGCGCTGCGTGCTTTCGACCGGGATACCGCCAAGCTGCGCCGCGCCGTGCGTGCCGATCGCTACCGTGCGACGCTGCGCGGTGCGCGCTTCGGGGATCCCGGCCCGCTGCTCGGACCGGGGAGCGGCGTCGCCGGAGGCGAGCCCATCCTGCAAGCCGTCGCGGGAAGCGATACGCTGCGCGTCCGCTGGCCGCTGCGCCTCGCCCCGCTCGATTCGCTGCCCGCCGTGGTGGAGCTCAGCGACGATCCCGGCGGTCGCGGTGGCACCGATAGCATCACGGTCGGGCGGGCAGCGCCAGCCGCGACCTATACATGGTTCTTTCCTGCCGGCACCCGAGCGCGGGTGAGTGGCCGTCTCAACGGCGAGCTCCGGCTGGCGCTCTCTTCGCGAAGCGACGCCTGGGTCGCGGCCACCGAGGCGTTCAGGGCGGAAGGCGCTGCGAGCGGACCCCGCGTGGTGGGATCCGTGACACTTTCGCCCCGGACGGACCGAGTCGTTGCGCGGATCCCGATCGGCGCGAAGCTCCCTTATCAGGTACTGGAAGAAGAGCGCGCGCTGACCGTGGTGCTCTATGGGGCGGTCTCGGATGTCAACTGGTTGCGCTACGGACGGGAAGACTCGCTGGTCGCGCTGGCAACGACGCGGCAAGCTGCTGCCGATGAGCTGGAGCTGCGCTTTGAGCTGACCGCTCCAGTATGGGGCTATCGAATACACTGGGACGGCACCGATCTCCTCCTCGAGATTCGGCGTCCTCCCGTCATTCCTCAGCGGGCTCCGCTTCGCGGCCGCACCATTGTGGTGGATCCCGGCCACCCGCCCGCGGGTGCCACCGGGCCCACCGGTCTCAGCGAGGCGGAGGCGAACCTCGCCATCGGGCTGCAGCTCGCCCGCCTGCTGCGTGCCGAAGGGGCGCGGGTGCTGCTCACCCGCAGCGATCCGCGTCCGCTCGAGCTCTGGCCCCGAGTGCGCTTTGCGGACAGTGTCGATGCGGACGTCCTGATCTCGATTCACAACAACGCGCTGCCGGATGGAGTCAATCCGTTCAGCAACAATGGGTCGAGCGCGTTTTACAATCACCCCCGCGCGCTGCCCCTCGCGCGCGCCATCCAACGACGGATGCTGCAGCGATTCGGATTGCGCGACCTCGGCGTCGGGCGCGCGGATCTCGCGCTGGCGCGGCCCACCTGGATGCCGGCCGTGCTCACCGAAGGACTTTTTCTCATGCTGCCCGGGCAGGAAGCAGCCCTGCGGAATCCCGTGGGACAGCAGGGTTATGCGCGCGCGGTGCTCGAAGGCCTGCGAGATTTCCTGTTGCGGCGGGCAGCGGGGAAGTGGTGACTGGTCACCGGTCACTGGTTACTGGTCACTGGTTACCGGTCACTGTGAGCCGGCTCTCCAGCTGCAACGTCACCTGAGCGTACAACCTCGTCACATCGGAGTGGAACGAGTGCTTGCGGACTC
>DASYPD010000407.1:0-6657 GCA_036007005.1 Gemmatimonadales bacterium | reverse complement strand
GCTCAGCTCGCTCAGCCACTTGGCGCCATAGGTCTGGTCGAGCGAGCCGTCCGCCGGCGCTCCGAAGCTGGTGACCGAGCCGAATCGCTCTATCCGCGCGTCCAGCGTCCAGCGAGCGCGCTCCCCCTGCGCCGCCAGAATCACCTTGTCCCTCGGCTGGCCGCGCTCGAGCCGCGCCCGCTCCACCCGGTCGAAGAAGACGCTGGTGAAGCGTGCCAGCAGTCCCGGGACCGAGTCGGTCAGCGTCACCCGGGTGCGTTGGTGGCTGAGCGCCAGGCTCAGCCGGAGCGTCGCATCTCCCACGCCGAAGCGATAGGCCGCGGAGACGTCCATCCCAGTGGTGCGCGTCCCCAGCGCGTTGGCGAAGAAGCGCACCGACTGAATGCCGAAAAATCCCTGCTGCGCCAGATACTGCCCGATGGCCGGGTCGGCGAACTTCCCCGAGAGGATGATCCGGTCGTCGACGCCGATGTGAGAGTACGCCGCACTGAGCGTGAGCGCCCGCAGCGGCTGCAGCGTGATTCCCTCGCTCCAATGGCGCGACCGTTCGGCTCGCAGCGGTTTGCTGCCCAGCACGATTCCCAACCGATCGCTCACCGGAACGGTGCGCTCCGCGAAGCCGAGGTTGCCGCTCACCAGTATGCTCGTAGAGGAAAACCAGGACTGTGCCAGCGCAGGCACCCGGACCGCGGTCCCGTAGCTCGCCCACAGCCTGACGCCGTGCAGTCTGCCGAGCTCGGCCGACAACTGATAGACGCCGCGCGCGGGAAACTCGGGGTAGTCTTCCACCCTGCCGGCAGCCGCCAGGGACAGTCGTTGGAAAAACACCCCGGACAGCTCGCCGTTTGCGGCCAGCATGCCACGCCGCTTGGTGATCGCATCGCCAGGCTGGAAGCCGGGAAATCCCTGTGCCCCAACGGGTGCGAGATTGCCGGCGTGTGGCCCGTCCTGAATCGGTACCGCCCCAAAGCGGTAACTGTCGGGCTCGCCCGCCTGGATTTGATATCCTTCGGAGCGGTGCTCGCCGCCGAGCGAAACCAGGATGGGCGGCAGCGGGCCCAGCCGAATCCGGCGCGAAAAGCGGAGCTCGACGCTCAGCAGATCACTGCGCAACGTCCCCGCAGTGAACTCGGTCGGACTCTGCGGGCCGAGCGAAACATTGGCGCTGTGTTCCAGCTCGTAGCGAAACGAATTCCTGCCGTAGCCCAGGCTCGCGTCCCAGCTTCCTCCCAGGATTCTCCCGCGCGCCCCGCCCAGCAGCGACCCGTCCTTGAGCTTCGGCGTGAGCAGCGGCAGAAATCCGTTGGGATAGAGAGCGCGCACCGTGCGGTCGTCGCTGGCCTGCCGCCACAGCTCACCCGCTTCTCCGCTTGCCCGGCTCACATCTGCAAACCCGTACGCCAGCACCCCGCGTGGCAGCCGCTGCTCGATGTTCACGAATGCCGTCACGCGTTGCAGTTCCGGCTCCCCGTAGCGCTGATCGACCCGGTTGCTGAGCGCGGGATCGCTGTTGCGCGGATCGCCCGCGAAATACTGCGGCCGTCTGTCGGGGAGCGCCCGGTTGGTGGCCCCCCGGCTCGAGAGCTCGCCGGAGAGCTGCACAAAGCCACCGTGGCCCAGCGGCACGGAGTAGGCGCCGTCGGCCCAGAGCAGTGTCCCGTCGCCCGCCGAGTAGCGTCCCAGCTCCGCCCTCGCCGCGGCGGGCGCCGCCGAGCGGAGCACGAGGTTGATCACCCCGGTCACCGCGCCGAAGCCGAAGCGTGCCGCGTCTCCCTCGCGATAAACCTCGACCCGCTCGAGCGCGGCGAGCGGGATCGCATCGAGGTCGGTCATGCCCTCGCCGCGGCCGATGCTCTGATCCAGGTTGAGGAGCGCGCTCGGGTGGCGCCGCTTGCCGTTGATGAGCACGACGATCTGGTCGGCGCCCAGCCCGGAAAGTGTCGCGGGCCGGACGAAGTCGCTGCCGCCGGCGATGCTGGGACGCGGAGCGTTGAAGGAGGGGAGCAGCGTTGGCAGGATCTCGCTCAGCTGGGTGCGCCCGCTGCGCTCGAGCGCCTCGCGCGTCAGCACCAGCGGGCCGGAAGACTGGGCGGCGAGCGCACCCGGGAGAATGAGGAAGCGGAGCCATCCTAACACGCTAGAGCCGACGCCGCGACGGCCTGGGACCCGCGCCGTCACGGCAGCCGGCTCCGCGCGCTCGCCATCAGAACCGGGTGGTGACTCCGCCCAGGATCCTGCGCCCGTTCACCGAGCCGCCGTAGATCGTGAATTTGCGGTTGTCGAGCACGTTCGTCCCGGTGACGAACACCTTGAAGTTGTTGTTCAGGTCGTAGCCGACATTCGCGTCCAGGGTCGAATTGGACTCGATGAAGCCGGCAAAGACCCCCGCCGCCCAGGGATACCCCTTGACGATCCGCAGGCTCGTCGCGGCGCTGAGCCCCCGGTTGGCGAACGACAGCGAGATCGAGCCCTTGGCGCTCGGCGTGTTGGCCAGCAGGCTGTCGCCCTTCGCCACCTGGTCCTGATCCACCGAGTAGTCGAAGAGGGTGAGCGTGGCGTCGGTGCGCAGCTCGCGGATGATCTGCCAGCCCGCGCCCGCCTCGAGGCCCCACTGGGTCACCTTCCCCGCATTGCCGTAACTCAGGATGATCGCGGTGTTGCCGGCGAGGTCGCGCGACAACCCGAGCTGGGCCGTGGGCGAGCTCGCCAGATTCGCCCGCACCGCGCTCACCAGGGCCTGGCGCGCGCTGGCGGGCACCGCGGTCGGCGCGGTCCAGTACGGATACTGCACCGTGTTGATGCCGGGCAGCAGGTCGGTGACGAAGTTGCGGATCCGGTTGAAGTACGCATCGAGCGTGAGGTAGACGTTGCGGCTCACGTCGCCGCGATAGCCCAGCTCGAATCCCAGCGTCGTCTCCGGGATCAGGTTGGCGTTGCCGCGTGCCACCACCGGCACCGCACTGCTGTTCGGCGTGGGGCAGGTCGGGCTGATCGTCACGCAGGCGAAGAGCTGTCCCACCGGCACGCCGGCCAGCGCCGGACCCAGTGCCGAGGCGCGGAGTCCCGCTTCGAGCGCGGACAGATTGGCCGGCGCCCCCGCGGGAACTGCCAGGAAAAACTCCGAATAGTTGGGCAGCTGGAACGCGCGATTCATCGTCGCCCGGAAGGAGTGCCGCTCATTGGGCGAGAAGACTATGCCGAGCTTGGGCGAGAACTGGGGGTCCATCAGCGAGCCGATGTCCACCCGGGCTGCGGCCACGCCGCGTACCTGCGGGGAGAACTGGTACTCCAGCTGGGCGAACGTCGCGTAGAAGTAATCGCTCCGGTCATCGTCGCCGGTGGGGCCGACCTTGGGCCGCATCAGCGTACCGGAGGTGTTGACGCGATAATTCCGCGCCGAGCCACCGAAGACCACGCGCGCCTTGTCCCCCGCAAAGTTTCTGATGTCCTGCGCTTCGACGTGGAAGATGTTGGATTTCTCGCGGAGCAGCGCGCCGGAAGCCTGCGCGAACTGCTTGGAGGAGCTGCCCAGCCTGCCGCCGTTCCGTGCGTTCCAGTACGCCATCACGTTGAAGCCTTTACTCGCCCACGCCACCCGCCCATAGGGCCGCCACGCCTCCGTCACCTGCACCCGGCCGATCCCGGTGACGAAGAGCTCGTTCTGGACCCGGGCGGTGCCGGCTTCTCCCGTCAGCACCGAGCCATCGTTCAGGTAATACTCGAGCCGCCCGGAGCCATAGATGTTGCGGGTCGGATCGGGCTCCCCGCTGACGGCGCCGCCACTGCCCGCGGTCTGTCCCTGCAGCGGGCGAACCTCGCAGCTGCGCTGCACCGGATGCGCCACCGTGTCCTCCACCGCCTCGGCATACTCCCGCCGCATGTCGAGGCAATCGGTCGCCGTGCGCGAGCGCGACCAGGAATCGCTCTCGTTGTAGCCGGCGTTCAGGCGATAGCCCAGCCGTCCCTTCAGGAGCACGCCCGCCGTCCGGCCGTCGGCCCGCAGGCTGTTCCCGCTGAAGGCGGTGCCGTCCTGCCGGTGCGGCCGCATGAGGCCGCCGCCGAGCGTCAGCTTGGTGCCCGCCACTTCGCGCGCTGACGGGGTGGTGATATTGAGCACTCCGGAGAAGGCGTTGGCGCCATACAGCGCGGAGCCGGGTCCCCGGACCAGCTCCATCTTGGAGAACTCGTCGGTCGGCACCGGCATGGCGTTCCATTCCTGCGCGCCCAGGAACGCGATCGCCAGATCGCGCCCGTCCTGCAGCACCAGCACCCGCCGGTTAAGCGAAGAGTTGAAGCCGCGGGCGTTGACGTTGAAGTCGTTCATTCCGCTCTGCACGATGTCCACGCCCGGCACCTCGCGCAGCGCCAGCGGCGCCTGTCCCGTGATCCCCACGGCCTGCAGCACCCTCGGCTCGACGATGGAAAACGCGGCCGGCGCTTCCACGGCGCGCTCCGGCACCTTGGAGGCGCCGGTCACCGTCAATTCGGAGAGCTGGATCGGCAGTTGCTCCATCTTGGCATCGAGCGTGGTGGTCCCTTTGGCGGTCACGGTCGCCGTGGCCTGAACGGGCCGGTAGCCCAGCCAGCGGAACGTCACCGTCTGCGGCCCGGCGGGGACATTCTCGATGCTGTACACGCCGTGGGTGTTGGTCACCCCTTTGATCGAGGTCCCGTTCACGGTGACGATCACCCCGACCAGGGGCGTCCCAATGACACTCTGGGTGACCGTGCCTTTGAGGGTCCCGGTTCCCCCCTGAGCCAGAGCGGGGGCTTGGCCGAGCAGCAGCCCGCCGAGTACCAGGAGGAGAGCAGCGCGGGTCCGGGGGGGGGCCAACAGCGAGGTCAGAAGACGCATTAGTTGGACCTTGGCGTGGGTGACGATGCTCAATTTCATCGCGAACCGCGGGCGGAATCGCCCCGCGTCAAGAGGTAAGGCGGCGGGCGTAAAGTGCATCTTTCTGGCGCCTAGCGGAAGTCCCCACCCCCGAAACCTTAAGACCTGCTATACCCCGCCGCCGCGGCGAACCGTCTCACGATCTCCCCCGCCGGCTCGATGCTGGTAATCCCTGCCACGCTCTTTCCCGCTTGCCAGTAATCCTTCTCGCCCGATTCATCGAGCGAGGCGCGCTTGAGCTGCCAGAGCGACTTGAGCGCGTAGAAGGTTCGCATCCAGTGCTTGGTCCGCCGCCCGCGCAGCAGCCAGCGCGCCAAGCGGCCGGCCCGCAACCCCATGCGCTGGATGTACGGGGTGTTGATTACCGCCACCGGAACTCCGGTAATCCGCTCGCTCCACACGATGTCGTCCTCGTCCGCGTCCAGGATCGCCCGCTTGTAGGCGTCGGAGGCGCGGCACTCGACCGTGGCGATGAAGCGGGTACCCAGCTGCGCGCCGGCGTAGCCCACCCGAAGCGCGGCCACGAAAGCGGGCGCGTCGCCGATTCCTCCGGCGCACACCACCGGCAAGCCGAGCTCCCCCACCGCGGCCAGCAACTGCTCCGCGCTCAACGGCCCGGGATGGCCGCCCGCGCGCCGGTTGACCCCGATCAGCCCGTCCACCCCGGCATCGCGCCCCTTGAGGGCCCACTTCCGCTCGGTCACATCGTGATAGACGTAGCCGCCGGCTGCATGCACCCGCTCGCAGACCCAGCGCGGATTGCCCAGAGAGGTGATGAAGAAGCGCACCCCTTCCTCCAGCGCAATCGTCACCCATTCCACCATCTTTTCGTGATAGCGCCGCGACGAGGCCTCGATCAGCGCATTCATCCCGATGGGCTTCGGGGTCAGCCGCCGGATCAGCCGCAACCCCGCGCGGAAGTCGTGGCCGTGCACGTAGGTGAGCGAGATGGGCTGCACGATGCCTAACCCGCCGGCATCCGACACCGCCGCCACCAGCTCCGGATTGCTGCACGGGTACATCGCCCCGCAGATCAGCGGTACTGCGATCCCGGCGTGGGCGGTGAGCGTGGTCATAGTGAATTCAGTGAGTAGTGAGTAGTGAGTAGTGAGTAGTGAGTAGTGAGTAGTGAGTAGTGAGTAGTGAGTAGTCAGTAGTCAGTAGTGAGTAGTGAGTAGTGAGTAGTCACTACTCACTACTCACTACTCACTAGTTCCTACTTTCCAGCGCGCCGTCACCCGGCAGACCACATCGGCCGTTGCATCGCGAATCTCGGCTTCGACCAGCATCTCCTCTGTCCCCACCGTCCCCAGGGTCCCCACCGTCGATTCCGCCGTCAGCATCCCCCGCGCCTTCTTGAAGTATTCCGCCGAGAGCTGGGTGACGATGGCGCGCGCACCGGGCGGCAGCGCGGTCAGCATCGCTAACCCGCTGGTCAGCTCGCCCAGATTCACCAGCGCAACGGCGTGCACCGAGCCGAGGTGTTGCCGAATACCGTGGCGCTCGCGCAGCGTCAGTCGCGCATACCCCGGCCGGAGCTCCCGCACCCGCGCGCGAATGCTGCCGCTGTACGGCACCAGCCAGCCGATGGCCCGGCTGAACAGCCAGGGGCCGCCCGGCAGCGCGCGGAGCCGGGTCCACCAGCGGACCAACCCGTCGGACGAGACAGTCATGCAGCTTCCTGCGTTCCGGAATGGCGGAATCTAGTCCAGGTCGCCCGGTCCCCTGGCGTGCCCTTTGCGGACTCCTTATCATCAACGGTT
>DASYPD010000406.1:0-6428 GCA_036007005.1 Gemmatimonadales bacterium | reverse complement strand
GCGCAGTCCATGGACGTGTTGTCCTCCCAAGCCACCATTGCGGGTTATCAGGCGGTGCTGCTGGGTGCGAGTCAGCTCGCCCGGCTGCTGCCGATGCTCACCACGGCGGCGGGAACGATTCCGCCCGGCAAGGCCTTCATTCTCGGCGCGGGCGTGGCGGGGCTGCAGGCGATCGCGACGGCGCGACGGCTCGGGGCGGTGGTGAGCGCCTTCGACGTGCGGCCGGTGGTCAAGGAACAGGTGCAGAGCCTCGGCGCGAGCTTCGTGGAGGCCGAGGCCGTCAGCACAGCGGCGGAGGGGACGGGGGGCTACGCGCGCGAGCTGGCCGACGAGCAGCAGCAGAAAGTGCTCGCGGCGGTCGGGAAACAGCTTCCCGAGATGGACCTGGTGATCAGCACCGCGCAGCTCCCCGGCAAGCCCGCGCCGCGGCTGATTACCGAGGAGATGGTGCGGAGCATGAAGCCGGGATCGGTCATCGTGGATCTCGCGGTGGAGACGGGGGGCAACTGTGAGCTGTCGCGCCCCGGGGAAACGGTGATCGCGCACGGCGTGCGCATTCTCGGGCCGCTCAATCTCGCGAGCCAGATCCCGCAGCACGCCAGCGTGATGTACAGCCGGAATGTGCAGAGTCTGCTGGAATACCTGACCAAAGACGGGAAGGTGCTGATCGCCGCGGATGATCCGATCGCGGGGCCCATGACAGTGACCAGTGACCAGTGACCGGTGACCAGTGACCGGTGACCAGTGACCAGTGACCAGTAACCAGTGACCAGTAACCAGTAAGCGGGGAGACCGATGGAAGCGCTGATCGCCAGCATTGTCATCTTCACGCTCGCGACCTTCCTCGGGGTCGAGCTGATCAACCGGGTGCCAACGATGCTGCACACGCCGCTGATGTCGGGGGCCAACGCGATCAGCGGGATCACGATCGTGGGCTCGCTGGTGGTGGCCGGCAGCGGGCTCGGCTGGCTCTCCACGGTCCTCGGCTTCGTGGCGGTGGTGTTTGCGATGATCAACGTGGTGGGCGGCTACGCGGTCACCGATCGGATGCTCGGGATGTTCAAGCGGAAGCCGGAGGCACAGTAGTGCCCGCCTGGCTGGCCCAAATCGCGTATCTCACCGCGGCGGCCTGCTTCATCATCGGGCTCAAGTGGCTGTCGAGTCCCCGGACGGCGGTGCGGGGCAACCGGCTCTCGGCCATCGGCATGCTGATCGCCATCGTGGTGACGCTGCTGGACCGGGCGATCCTCGGCTACGGGGTCATCGCCGCGGGGTTGCTGGTGGGCTCGGCGCTGGGACTCTGGCTCGCGCGCTCGGTCAAGATGACGGCGATGCCGCAGATGGTGGCGCTGCTCAACGGGTTAGGCGGCGGCGCCTCGCTGCTGGTGGGCGCGGCGGAGTATCTCAAGGCCCACCTGCTGGGAACCGAGCCGACGCTCGACGTCTCGATCGCGACGCAGGCGAGCCTGCTGGTCGGCGGGGTGACCCTGACGGGGAGTCTGGTGGCCTGGGCCAAGCTCGAGGAGATCATGAGCGGGCGGCCGCTGACCTTCCCGCTGCAAAAGACGGTGAATGCGCTGGTCTTTCTGATCATCGTGGCGCTGGGCGCCTGGCTCGTCAGCAACTTCGACGCGCCGCGCTGGCCGCTCTACGCCGTCGCGCTGCTGTCGCTCGGGCTCGGCGTGCTGCTGGTGATCCCCATCGGCGGCGCCGACATGCCGGTGGTGATCTCGCTGCTCAACTCGTACAGCGGGATCGCGGGGGCGATGACCGGGTTCGTGATCCGGAACAGCGAGCTGATCATCGCGGGCGCGCTGGTCGGCTCGTCGGGGATCATCCTGAGCCAGATCATGTGCAAGGCGATGAACCGTTCGCTGGGCAACGTGCTGTTCGGCGCATTCGGGGGCGGCGCGGGAGCAGCCACCGGGAAGAGCGCGGAAGGGCTCACGGTGCGCCAGGTCTCGGCGGACGACGCCGCGATCCAGCTGGCGTATGCGCAGAGCGTGATCGTGGTGCCGGGTTATGGGCTCGCGGTGGCGCAGGCACAGCACCTGGTGCGGGAGCTGGGGGATCTGCTCGAGAAGAAGGGCGGCACGGTCAAGTACGCCATCCATCCGGTGGCAGGGCGGATGCCGGGGCACATGAATGTCCTGCTGGCGGAAGCGAACGTGCCGTACGACAAGCTGTTCGACATGGAGCAGATCAACAGCGAGTTCGAGCGCACCGACGTGGCGCTGGTGATCGGGGCCAACGATGTGGTGAACCCGGCGGCGCGGAACGATCCCGGGAGCCCGATTTACGGGATGCCGATCCTCAACGTCGATCAGGCTCACTCGACCATCGTGCTGAAGCGGGGAATGGGGTCGGGTTTCGCGGGGATCGAAAATGAGCTCTTCTACAATCCGAAGACGGCGATGCTGTTCGGGGATGCGAAGGCATCGCTCTCGAAGCTGGTGGGAGAGCTGAAGGCGCTTTGAAGTAGGGAGTGGGGAGTGGGGAGTAGGGAGTTGGGCGTGCAGGTTGGGGCAGCTCAAGCGTCTATAAGGTTGGCGTGGTCACCAAGCGGCTGGACGGCCGGAAGTGGACCGGTCTCCGGCCATTTGTGTGTCCCCCTTCCGAGAAAACGCGCAAGCCCATGGGCGGTAGCAATTTAGCTAACCCATTGATTTTTAGGGGTTTACGTGGTATATTCGGGGCTTGGGTTTATCGGGGCTGGAAAGAGATTCCTGACCAGTGATAAGCCAAAACGCGCAAGGACGAAGGAGGCATTTGACGTGGCGAACGCCCCTCGCACCAAGCGTAACGCAGTAAAGCCCGCTCAGATTGCCAAGGCGGTAGATGAGGGCCGGGAGAGTCTCGATCTCTATCTCGACGAGATCAGCCGGGTCCCGCTGCTGTCCCGTGATGAGGAAATGGAGCTGGCCCGCAAGGCGTTCCGGGGCAATGTGGCGGCCCAGGAACGGCTGGCGCGGCATAACGTGCGTTTCGTGGTGTCAGTCGCGAAGAAGTTCCAGAACCGGGGGGTCCCGCTGGTCGATCTGATCGGCGAGGGGAACCTCGGGCTGATGACTGCGGCCCGGAAGTTCGATCCGGACCGCGGGGTCAAGTTCATTTCGTACGCGGTGTGGTGGATCCGCCAGGCGGTGCAGGCGGCGATCGCGCGGCATGGCCGGCCGGTGCGGGTGCCGCTCAACCGGACGGCCGACCTTTCGCGGCTCGGGCGGACGACGACGCTGCTCAAGGAGAAGCTGGGCCGGATGCCGACGACCGAGGAGCTGGCGCGGGCGACGGGTCTTACGCCGGAGGCGGTGCGCAGCCTGAGCGCGCTCAACTCCGAGGCAGTGCGGCTCGACCATCCCACGCGGGACGGCGACGGCAACGAGCGGATCGAGCGCTTCGCGGCGGATCAGGAAGGCACCGATGCCGGGACAATGGCGAACAGCCAGACCAACGACATCGAGGCCGCACTGGCGACCTTACCGCCGCGCGATGCCAAGGTCTTGCGGCTCTATTTCGGGATCGAAGACGGCCAGAGCCGCACCCTGGAGGAGATCGGCCGCATGATGGGAGTAACCCGCGAGCGGATCCGCCAGCTCAGGGACCGGGCGCTGGTGCGGCTGCGCGAGGGGGAAACCGGAGACCGGCTCAAGGATCTGGTCGCCTAAGTCGGGAAGTCGGACGGTTGGACAGAGGCCCCCGGTGTCGAGCTGACATCGGGGGCCTTGGTTTTTCATCCCCAGATTACAGGTCCTCGCACACTGCGCATCCGCGTCTAGGCCGTGGCGCGCCAGAGCGACAACTGTCCCAAGTGATAGCCGAGATGGCCCGTGAGGAGATAGCGAGCGAAATCTCCCGCGGTGGGAAAGGCGGCCCGCGCGGGCTCGTACGGGTTAGGCACAGCTAGCGCCGCGGGGGAGGCCGTGGCGGCGCTCGTCGCCAGGTCTCCATACACAGCGCAAAACGTCTCCACCAAGTCTCGCATCGGTGGATAGGAGCCGGGGTCAGCGCTCGGTGTTGTTCCGGGACCGAACAGGGGACGCCATTCTCTGGGGGCCAGGGGAGGCAGGCCGCACAGCCGCCGCGCAAAATCTCCGGTGACCACCAGATGGCCGAGCAGCCAGCCGGCGGTCTTCCCCCCCGGCGCGGGTTGATCGGCCAGGTGCCGATCCTCGAGGCCCCTGATCCAGGGCTCGTGCTGTTGCAGGAGAAACGCGGTTTGCGCGGCAGCGGTCTGCATAACCAAGCTTAGCGCCGGCGCGGAAGGGAGACTACTGTAAGACGGAAGGACGGGCCGTTGGTTGGGTTCGCTGACTTGCCCGAGGCGTGCGGTCCCTGCTAGCGTTTTCTCGCGTGACAGGACGCATCCCGTCCGCGGGAAGGGCTGAGCCCACCTGGTTCATACTGCAGTCGCAGCCCCGATCTTCTTTCAGCCCGTCGTGCGGACGCGGGCGTGATGAAAGGAGATCCTATGTCTGACGCCGCCCTGCGGCTGCCTGCGCGTCCCTCTCTTGAGCAGCTCCGCAAACAAGCCAAGGAACGCCTGGAGACCCTGCGCGTCGCCGACCCGGCGGCGACGCTGGCCGAGGCGCAGTATGCGCTCGCCCGCGCCTACGGGTTCGAGAGCTGGCCCACGCTGGTGCACCACGTCGAAGCGGTGCGATCCTCCGGCCGGCTCGAGCTGTTCGAGCGGCTGGCGCGGGACATCCTCGCCGGGTACCAGGGCAACGCCGAGGCGCTGCAGCAGCTCATCGCGCACTTCGGGGTGTCGTACAATCCGGCGCAGCTGCACGAGCGGGTGCAGAGCATGCTGCAGGATTCGCGGAGCGGGGCGCCCGGCGACCCGACGCTGGCGGACGTCCAACTCATGCTGGCGCACCAGTACGGCTTCGAGAGCTGGGCGGCGCTGGCCGAAGGACTGGCGCAGCCACCCGCCGAATCGGTCGATGCGCGGCTGGGGCTGAGTGCAGGTCCGCCGTTCTACCGCATCGACCGGCAGCGGCGGACGATCGAACCGCATCCCCCGCTCTCGGAGCGGGACTGGGACACGGTCTTCGCGGTGATGCAGGAGCAGCAACTCACCGGCATCAGCTCGCCCGTGCTCACGGACAGTGCCCTCGCACGGCTCGCCCGGCTCGACTTCGTGACCCGCATCAACCTCGACGGCGCGCGGCAGCTCAGCGACGACGGCGTGCTGCAGTTTTCGCGCATGCCTCAGCTCGAGGAGCTGGACCTCAGCGGCTGGCACAGCCCTCTCACCGATCGCGGGCTCGAAGTGCTGCGGGAGCTGAGAAACCTGCGACGCTTCAAGATGTGCTGGCCGCAGCGGGTATCGGATACGGGTGTTGCCAACCTGACGTTCTGCGACGAGCTGGAGCTCGTGAACCTGATGGGTACGCCGACCGGCGACGGGGCGATCAACGCGCTGCGCGGCAAGCGGAAGCTGTGCCACTTCAACACCGGCAAGCTGGTGACGGATGCGGGGATTCCGCTGCTGCACGACCTTCCGGTTTTCAAGCGGTGGCAGGGCGGCGAGCTGAAGTACGGGCTGATGAGCTTCGAAGGGGAGCCGACCAGTCTGCTGCTGGACGGTCCGTTCAGCGACCGGGGACTCGCCGCGCTGGCCGGACTCGACGGGTTATTCAGCCTGCATTTCTTCTGGCATGCCCAGGCTTTCACGAGCGAGGGACTCGGCGGGCTCGCCGAGCTGGCGAACCTGGGCTTTCTGGGCTGTGAGGGGGAGCGCTGTGACGACGCGGCGATGCGGCGCATCGCCGGGATTCCGAAGCTCCGCATGCTGATGGCGCAAGGGACGGTGGCGAGCGACGCCGGCTTCGTGGCGTTGAGCGCTTCGCGGACGCTCGAGCACCTCTGGGGCCGTGAGTGTCCCAACCTGACGGGGCGGGGGTTCGCTGCCCTCGCGACGATGCCGGCGCTGAAAGGCCTGGGGGTGAGCTGCAAGCGGGTGGACGACGCGTCACTCGCCTCGCTGTCGGGCTTTCCGGCCCTCCGGTTCCTGATGCCGATGGATGTTTCCGATGATGGCTTTCGGCACGTGGGTCGCTGCGGGAAGCTGGAAAGCCTCTGGTGCATGTACTGTCGGGACACCGGTGATGCCGCGACGGAGCAGCTCGCGGGGCTCCGGCTCAAGAGCTACTACGCGGGGAAAACCAGGATCACCGACCGGAGTCTCGAGATCCTGGGACGGATGCCATCGCTGGAGAAGCTCGAGTTCTGGCAGACCGCCGGGATCAGCGACTCGGGGCTCGTGGCCTTGGCGAAGCTGCCGCGGCTCCGGGAGATCTCTATTGGGGGGGCGCCGCGGGTGACGCGCCAGGGGCTGGCGGTGTTTCCGGTGGGGGTGCGGGTGGAGTATGGGGGCTAACGACTCCCCCCCCAAGGCTTGAAGACCCGAATACGTTGGGGGAGGC
>DASYPD010000405.1:0-5932 GCA_036007005.1 Gemmatimonadales bacterium | reverse complement strand
ACCGCCCCGAGCCCCACGCACAGCACGCCGAGCTTGCCTCGGGCCGGCGCGATGGGGCGGGCTGTCTGCTCGGCCATGCGATCAGATCCTTTCCACGCGGGTTACTCGATAGACGTACAGAAAGCGCTGCACCACCGTGACCGTCGAAAAGAAGGCGAGCGCCGCCACGATGACCTCGAGCACGATCGCCCGGGGTCCGGCGCCGATCAGAATGGTCGGAACGCTGATGGCCAGCAGCCGCTCGGCCCGCTGCACCAGGCCCACCTTGCACTCGAGCCCCAAGCCTTCGGCGCGGGCCCGGGCGTACGACACCAGGAGCGAGCTCAGCACCGCGATCATGCACAGCGTAACGCTCTCGATCCGCCACCCCACGTCCGGCGCGCGCAACAGGTACACCGCGATGCCGATGAACGTCGCCCCGTCGCCGACTCGATCGAGGGTGGAGTCGTAAAAGGCGCCGAACTTGGAGACCAGATCGCCCCGGCGTGCCACTTGGCCGTCAAAGGTATCGATGATGCCGCTGGCCAGCAGGAGCACACCACCCCAGCGGATCCAGCCGTACGCAAACGCCAGGGCGGAGACCACCACCAGGAGGGCTCCCGCCGAGGTGATCGCATTCGGCCGGACGTGAAACCGGTGAAGCAGACCCGCGATCGGCGCGGTAGCCGTCAGAAAGCCCCGCTCGAGCCAATTCGGTACCAGCTTCATGAGGCTCCGGAGCCGCCGGCGAGAGGGCCAACCATCAAGTGCTGCAAGGAGTTATGGGCGCGGTAAGATAGCGTTGCGGTCGGCCTGCGGCAATTGTCGCCGCTCACCTATTTATAGATCAACGCGGGCGCGCGATGCAGCAGCCACTCTGCTCGAGCGCTTTGCCACCCCGCGACGATTGCAAAGGGATCGGTTCCCGCCAGAATGGCCTCGCGCAAGGCCGGCCCCCCGGCCAGTCGGTCAAAGCCGGCCGCACGAAACCCCAGGCTGTCAGGATGCACCTGGCGGATCGCAGTGAGGAGAGCCACTGCCGTCAGGGTCGGGTCGTAGCTGTGCTCATCCGTGAGCACGAGCCGGATCCCCTGAAGCACAGTCCCTGCATATTTCCCATCGCCCGGTGCGACGGGCGTAAAGCGAACGGGTCTGAACTGGACGCCGGGAAGTCGCTCAAGCGGCAGTTCGGCAATTACCCGCTCGGCGTCGAGCCAGGGCGCGCCGATCTGACGGAACGAGGCATCGGTACCTCGGCCCACCGAGAGCGCGGTGCCTTCGAAGAGGCAGGTGCCGGGATAATGAAACAGGCTCTCCAGGTCCTTGAGGTTGGGGCTCGGCGGAAGAAAGGGGAGCCCTACATCCCAGAGCGTCTGCGCGCGGCGCCAGCCGGCGGCGGGCACCACACGCAAATCCGCACCGAGCTGAAGATCGAGGTTTGCCAGACGCGCGAGCTCTCCCAGGCTCATCCCGGGCCGCATCGGCATCGCGAGCGAGCCGACGAAGGAGCGAAAGGAAGGATCGAGGATATTGCCCTGCACCACGCCGCCGATCGGATCGGGCCGGTCGAGCACGATCACCGTGCGATGCGAGCGGGCCGCCGAGCGCATCACTTCGATTGTGGTACCGAGATAGGTATAGTAGCGCGCTCCGACGTCGGGCAGATCGACCAGCAGAACCTCGATGCCGGCGAGCATGCTGTCACTCGGCCCTCTGGTGGCACCATAGAGGCTGTAAATTGGAAGCCCGGTCGCGCTATCAATCGTCGAGGCCACCGCCGCCCCGGGATCGGCCGAGCCGCGGAAGCCGTGCTCGGGACTGAAAAGCGTTATCAGGTGGATGCCGGCGTGAAGCAGGCGATCCACATCGCTGACAGCCGAGGCGTCCAGCGCGGCCATATTGGTCACGAGCCCGACGGTTTTGCCGCTGACGAGCTGAGCGCTATCGCTCAGGAGCACCTCGATGCCGGGGCGCACCCGCTCAATCGGTGGCGTCTGACCGGGCGCGGCTCGGCAGGCCAGCAACAGCGCGAACAGCGTCAGCGAACCTTTTTTCCCAGGCACCCAGTGGCCGCTCGTCCTCATTCCGCTCTCGCTCTCGTGATCGTTCTCGCGGGCCTGCCAGGCCCTGCATGGGCGCAGTCCTCCGCGCGACAGAGCGGGACTGCCTCAGCCTCGCAGAGCGCCCAAGTGAGCCGGCTCCTGCGAACACTTACGCCGCGCCAGAAAATCGCGCAGCTCATCATGCCATGGATCGCGGGAAGCTACGCGGCGTTCGATGATACCACGCTGGCCAAGGTGCGCGGCTGGATCGATTCCCTCCGCATCGGCGGCATCGTCATCTCGATCGGCTCGCCGCTCGATATCGCCGCCAAGCTCAACTTCCTGCAGCGCCGCTCGAAGCTCCCGCTGCTCATCGCCTCGGACCTGGAGGGCGGCACTAGCTTCCGCTTCACGGGCGGCACTTCCTTTCCCACCAATATGGGTGTGGGGGCCACCGGGAGCGAGCGCGCGGCCTACGAGATGGGACGGATCACGGCCCGCGAGGGACGGGCGGCCGGTGTCCATCTCACTTTCTCGCCGGTGGCCGACGTCAACAACAATCCCGCCAATCCGGTCATCAATACCCGTTCCTTCGGGGGCAACGCGAATGCGGTCGCGAAGCTCGTTGCGGCGGAAGTGCGCGGCATCCAGGACGGAGGAATGCTGGCCACCGCGAAGCATTTCCCCGGCCACGGCGATACGGACACCGACTCCCACCTCTCCCTCCCGGTCATCCGGGCCGACTGGCATCGGCTGGATTCGCTCGAGCTGATCCCCTTTCGCGCCGCGATCAAGGCCGGGGTGCGCGTGGTAATGTCGGCCCACATCGCGCTGCCGGGGCTCGAGCACGGGGCCACCGTGCCGGCCACCCTCGCCCCGGAGATTCTCACCGGTCTGCTGCGCGACTCGCTGAAGTTCAAAGGCATCGTGGTGACCGATGCGCTCGATATGGGGGCGCTGGTGAACAGCTACGGGCCGGGCGAATCCGCGGTCAAGGCCTTCCTCGCGGGCAGCGACTTGCTGCTAATGCCGGTGGATCCGCGTGGAGCGATTGAGGCCATGGAGGAGGCCCTGCGCGCCGGAAGAGTAACCCGCGCGCGCCTGGAAGCTTCGGTGCGCCGAGTGCTCGACGCCAAAGTGCGGCTGGGCCTCTGGCGGCGCCGGACCGTCAATCTCGATAGTCTGGGATACATCGTGGGCCGCCGGGCCCACCGTGATACCGCACTGGCCGTGTCCCGAAGAGCGCTCGTGCTGGTCCGGGACAGCCTGGGGCTGCTCGATAGCCTTCGTGCCGGGCCCCGGAAGCTCGCCGTGATTTCCTATGCGGACCCGAACGCTCCGCTGGTCGGCGGAACGCTCATTCCCAAGCTGACCGAGCGGGGCTATCAGCTCAGCAGCTTCCGGCTCTATGCCACGAGCGGACCGGCCAGTTACGACTCGGCCGCCGCACTGGCGCGCTCGGCACCGCTCGTGCTCTTTGCCTCCTCGGTCCGTGTGGTCTCCGCACGAGGCTCGATCGCCCTGCCCGCGCCTTTCGCCACGCTGGTTGAGGCCACGGCGCGCGAGCGACCGGCGGGCCTGATCTCCTTCGGCACTCCCTACCTCCTCTCGCAGGCACCGGGCGTGGCGCTGTACCTGGTGGCGTGGACGGACAATCCCTTGACCGAGGAAGCCGTCGCTGGCGCGCTCGGCGGTGCGGCCATCAGCGGCCGCCTGCCTATCGAGCTGCCCCCCGGATACCCGTGGGGCTGGGGGATCCAGAAGGCGGCACGGGCTGCCTCGTGCGGGGCGCAGGCCTGTGTGCTGGCGCCGCTCGCCGCGCTGCTCGATTCCGCCGTGGTGGCGGGGGCGGCGCCGGGGGCGGTCGTCGCGGTGTCATATCACGGGGATCGCTTCGTGTACGGCACCGGCCGGCTCGGACTCGACGATCCCACCCGGCCGAACGGCGAGAGCGTATATGACCTCGCCTCTCTGACGAAAGTCACCGCGACGACGACGCTGGCCATGCTGGCCGTCAGCGAGGGCAAGCTCGACCTCGACGCGCCGGTGCAGCGCTACCTGCCCGAATTCCGCGGCACGGGCAAGGAGCAAGTGACGATCCGCCACCTGCTCACGCATTCGAGCGGCCTACCTGCCGACCCTTCGCCCTTGCTCTGGCAGGATACGCCGAACGCCGACTCGGCCCTCCGGCTGGTCAATGCGATTCCGCTCGACGCCGCGCCGGGCACCCGCATGGTTTATTCCGATGTCGGCGCCATCGTGCTCGGCGAGGTGCTCGAAAAGATCTATGGCGAGAAGCTCGACCGACTCGCCGAACGCCGGATCTTCGGACCTCTCGAAATGCGCTCGACCCGCTTCCGGCCTCCCGCATCCTGGCTGCCCCGCATCGCGCCCACGGAAAATGACACCGCGTGGCGCAAACGGGTCGTGCGCGGCGAGGTGCACGACGAGAACGCCGCCTGGCTCGGCGGCGTGGCGGGACACGCCGGGTTGTTCGGGAGTGCGGAAGATCTGCTGCGCTTCGGGGAATGGTTACTGCGAGAGACGGACGGTCGGACGGTCGGACAGTCGGACTTGTCTCCCTGCCAGCCCACGGTTCGACGCCCTGACTGTCCGACTGTCCGACTTGAAGTCGCTCGCGACTTCGTGCGCCGCCAAAACGTCGTCCCGGGCTCCTCCCGCGCGCTGGGCTGGGACACACCCTCTCCCGGCAGCAGTGCGGGAACCCGGCTGAGCCCGCAAAGTTTCGGGCACACCGGGTTCACCGGGACCTCGATCTGGATCGATCCTCCTCGCGACCTGGTAATCGTGCTGCTCAGCAACCGCGTGCATCCCACACGGAATAACCCGCGCGTCGGCCCGCTACGGATCGCCGTGGCGGACCGGGTCGTGAGTCTCCTCGAGAGGAACCCCTGACCCCTGGCCCCGACTCCTTACTTCCTGCCGATCGCCACGTTCACCCCAATGAAAAAACGCAGGTCTCCGTTGTTGATCGGGATCACCAGAAGGGGAAGCAGCGTGATCCGGTTGTTGAAGATGAACCCGGCGCCGGCATCGAGCTGACCAACGAAGTCCGAGCTGGAGCAATCGACCGTGCTCGGACAATCGCTGATGCTGAAATGGTCGAAGCCGAGCTGCAGCCCGCCGGTCAGCGTCACGCCGACATTGCCCTGCATGTTGAGCGGATAACCCGCCGTCGCGCCCCCCAGTATCGTTTGCTCGTTGGTGTCGAAATAGCCGAAGGAGGCGTGCGCATTCACGATCGGGCAGAGCTCCACCTTGTCGGTGATCGGCTTCTTCATCTCCCAGCCGAGTCCGCCTCCGACCTCGAAGCCGCTGTCGCCGTGGCCGGTCACGACCCCGCCCTCCGCATGCACGAACATGCCTTTGTCCTTGCCGAACCCGATCCCGCCGAGGATATCGGTGACTCCATTCCCGAACTCGAGCGAACCGCCGACCTTCATGGAGCCTGCGCTCCACGGCGCCTGGCCGGTACATACCTGCGCCTGCATGGCTGCGGGAACCGGTGCCAGGACGAAAAGGAGCAGAGCCGCTCTACGCATGGATCGACCTCCAAACGGTTGGGGGAAGACGCGCTCAACCATGTCCTGCCGGGATTGCCGGGTACCAATTTACGTCAGCGAGACAAGATTGGCAGTACCGTCCACAACTATGCGTGAGTTGACCCCGAAAACCGTCTCGCCTAAGTTCTGTGGTCGGCCACGCTGTCTCGCGCCACGCGGGCATGTGGCTTGCAAGGAGCAGACCCATGAGCTCAGTAGGCGAGCAGACCCAAACCAGCGGAATTCAGGTGACCCTCACCTCCCGGGCGGTGGAAGAGGTCCTGAAGTTCATGGAGGCCGAAAAGGTCCAGCCCGACACGGCGGGCCTGCGCGTCAGCGTGCTGCCGG
>DASYPD010000404.1:0-1874 GCA_036007005.1 Gemmatimonadales bacterium | reverse complement strand
CTCGAACGACTCGGCTGGAGCACCGCGACTCTCGGAGAGCAAGCGGTCAGCAGCGAGCCGCTGCCTCCCGCCGACCTCTATCTCAACATGTGTCAGGGGGCGGCGGCCTCGCGCCTGCTGCTGGACGCGGAAGCGGCCGGGATCCGTTTCTACAACCGGCCGTCGAGCGTGCTGCGCTGTCACCGCCAGCGCCTGGTGCCGGCGCTCGTGGCCGGCAAGGTTCCCTTTCCCCCCACCTTGCTGGTTCGGACCGCTCGGCCGCTCAGTGCGCTCGAGCGCCGTGAGCTCGACGCCCTGGGCCCGGGACCGCTCTGGCTCAAACGCGGGGGCGTGCACGCCGAGCGGGAAGGCGATGTGCGCAGAGTGGAGCGTGCCGAGCTGGAGCGCGGGCTGGCAGAATTCGCGGGACGCAGGATTCCGGTCGCGGCCGTGCAGGCGCATGTGGCGGGTCCGCTCATCAAGTTCTACGGGGTTGCCTCCCACGCCTTCTTCCACGCCTATCTGGCCGGCAGCAAGGCCCCGGTCCCGCCGGCGCTGGTGGACAGCGAGGTGCTCCGGGCACTGGCCTTCCGTGCGGCGGCCCGGCTCAAGCTCGACATCTTCGGGGGCGACGTGGTCGTCGGCGAGCCGGGTGCGCCCGTGGTGATCGACCTCAACGACTGGCCCAGCTTTGCGCCTATCCGCGCCAGCGCGGCGCGCGCGATTGCGGGTTATGTCCATGCGGCCCGGCCGCAGGGTGTGCTCCAGTGACCGACCTCGCGCTTCGCCTGCCCGGCACGCTCTCGGCCGCGCTCTGCGATGAGGAAGCCCGCTTTCTCGCGCCGGGCACGCAGTCCGTCGCGCTCTTCAGCAAGCTCGCGTTCGAACGGGGCGAGGGAGCGATTCTCTGGGACGTGGATGGCAATCGTTACGTCGATCTGCTGGCGGGCGTCGGAGTCGCGAGCCTGGGCTATGCGCACCCGCGCTACGTCAGAGCGATTCAGGAACAGGTCGCGAAGCTGCACGTCGGCAGCTTCACGTCGGCCCCTCGCGTGGCCCTGGTGCGCCTGCTGGCCGAGCTGACTCCGGGCGACCTCAATCGCACCCAACTCTACTCGAGCGGCGCGGAAGCGGTGGAATCGGCGATCCGGCTGGCCCGAGCCGCGACGGGCAAGCGGGAGGTGATCGGTTTCTGGGGCGGCTTTCACGGCAAGACGGCGGGAGTGCTGCCGCTCCTGGGCAGCAACTTCAAGCACGGCCTCGGCACGCTCATGCCGGGCGCGTACTCCACGCCCTACGCGAACTGCAGCCGCTGCGAGCTCGGGCTCGAGTTTGCGAGCTGCCGCTGGCGCTGCGTGGACCTCCTCGAACGGAAGATCGAGCTGGAAACGGGCAACGACGTGGCCGCGATCATCGTGGAGCCGATCCAGGGCACCGCGGGGAACGTGGTCCCGCCAGCGGGTTACTTGAGGCTGCTTCGCGAGATCGCCGACCGGATCGGCGCGCTGCTCATCTGCGACGAGATGATTACCGGCTTCGGGCGCACCGGCACGATGTTCGCCATCGAGCACGACGGCATCGTGCCCGACATCCTCACCGTGGGCAAGGGCTTCGGGGGCGGCTTTCCGCTGAGCGGCGTGATCGCGCGAGAGCGGATCGCGTTCGCGAAGCCCTGGGCCAACCCGAGCGGCAGCTCCTCGAGCTATGGCGGCAACCCGCTGGCCGCGGCGGCAGCGCTTGCCGCGCTCGGTATCGTGCAGGACGAAGGCCTGGTCGAGCATAGCCGCCTGCTGGGGTCCGGCATGCTCGCGCGCATGCGCCGCTGGGAGGAGGACATCCCCATCGTGCACGATGTGCGCGGCCGGGGGCTGATGCTCGGCCTGGACCTGGTCGAG
>DASYPD010000403.1:0-2533 GCA_036007005.1 Gemmatimonadales bacterium | reverse complement strand
CGATCACGGGAGAATGACCCCTGTCGCCATCGCGCGGCCGCGTGCGATCGCGGCGTCGGTGTTCTCGGATCGGGGGCCCAACGAATCGAGCGTGGCGAAAGTGGCCACCTGGATCTCGGGCGTGGCGCTCATCGTCTGGCTCATCGCCTGCGCCAACGTCGCGAACCTGCTGCTCGCCCGCGCGTTGCGGCGCCGGCGGGAGATCGCGGTGCGCCTGGCGCTGGGGATAAGCCGCGCGCGGCTCGCTGCCCAGCTGCTGATCGAAAGCGTGCTGCTCGCCGTTCTTGGTGGTGCCGCCGGTGTGCTGGTGGCGCAATGGGGCGGCGCGGTGTTGCGCAGCCAATTATTGCCGCGGACCGCGCGCGCCACGGTGGTGAATGACCCTCGGACCCTGCTCTTCGCCGGGGTTGCGGCGCTCATCGGCGGTGTGCTGACCGGGCTTGCTCCCGTGCTGCAAGCCCGCCGGGCCGATCTCAACAACGACCTCAAGGCCGGCGTGCGGGAAGGTATGCCGCATCGTTCCCGCATGCGCATCGGGTTACTCATCTTTCAGGCGGCGCTCTCCACGGTGCTCCTGATCGGAGCCGGGCTGTTCGTGCGCTCGCTCCGCAACGTCCGAACGCTGCCGCTCGGGTACGATGTCGATCCGGTGCTCTCTCTGGAGCTGCAGATGCGGGGAGTCACCCTGGACAGTGCCGCTCGAGTGACGCTCCGCAACCGGCTGCTCGACGAGGTCAAGACGATCCCGGGCGTGACCCACGCCGCTCGGCGCGTGACGATGCCGTTCTGGAGCACCTGGAACATGGACATCCACGTGGCCGGGATCGATTCGGTGCAGCGGCTCGGGGAGTTCGATCTCAACGTCGTGTCTTCAGACTATTTCGCGACGATGGGGACCCGGCTGCTGCGGGGCCGTGGCATCACCGATCAGGACAAGGCCGGCGCGCCGAGCGTGATGGTGGTGAGCGAGGCCATGGCACGAACGCTCTGGCCGGGTAAGGAAGCCCTCAATCAGTGCGTGCGGGTGGGCAGTGACACGGTGCCCTGCACCTACGTCGTGGGCATCGCCGAGAACATCAAATCACAACAATTGAGCAATGAAGGCGGACTTTTCTATTACCTCTCCTCCGCGCAATCCAGTCCGGATCAAGGCGGCCTCTTCGTCCGGGTCCACGGCGATGCCGCCAACCTGGGTGAAACGGTGCGGCGCCGGCTGCAGGCGCTCATGCCGGGGGCATCCTATCTCACCGTGACCCCGCTGGCGGAGATCGTCGGCTCCCAGACCCAATCCTGGCAACTGGGCGCGACGCTCTTCACGGTCTTCGGCGTGCTGGCGCTGGTGCTGGCGGCGATCGGCTTGTACAGCGTGATCGCCTACAACGTGGCGCAACGCACCCATGAGCTGGGGGTACGGGTCGCGCTGGGCGCGGAGGCGCGCGACCTGGTGCGACTGGTCCTGAGGGAAGGGATCAAGCTCGCGCTCGTCGGGGTGGTCTTGGGCGGCGCGATCGTCCTCGTCATCGGCAAATGGGTCAAGCCGCTGCTCTTCGACACCTCACCGCGGGACCCCACGGTCTTCCTCGGCGTGAGCGCCGTGCTCGTCGCCACCGCCCTGCTGGCGAGCTTTCTCCCGGCCCGCCGGGCCGGGCGCGTCGATCCGATCGAGGCGCTGCGGGCGGAATAGCTAACTCCCCAGGTATCCGAGAGGCGCCAGGCTCGTGGCGAGCATGACGGCATTGATGTCCTCATGCGCGAGCCAGCTTTGGGAACCCTGCTGCCGCGGCTCGAGCCAGAAGGACTCGATGCGCTCGCTGAGCGGCGCGTGCACGCTGAGCGCGGCAAGACTGGCCTGCACTCCGGGAAGCTGCTCGAACCGGTCGGGGTGCTCCTCCAGCTCGGCCTGCAGCCGCCCAGCGGCGTGCAGGCCGAGGGAGAGCCCCAGCTCGCGAAACGCGAGGCGCTGCTCGGCGCCGTCGCTCAGCGGTCGCTGGCGCAGCCAGGCCTCGAGGCCGGAAACCGCCGCGGAGAGCAAGGGAACGGCGAGCGACCCGTCGTCAGCCGCCTGGCGCCCCAACTGGACAATGCGATGCACATCCGTGAGTAACCCGCCGAGGCTGAGGGGATCGTCGCTCCACCACTCGCGGCCGCGCGCCATCCGCTCGAGCTCCTCGATTTCCGCGGCCAGGTCGGGTCCTTCCTCGGGCTTGCGATGCGCCTGCAACAGCCGGTAGGTGAGCAGCCCGTCGAGGGGGTCGTGCTGCCCCATCGTAGCGACCAGCGGATAGCGCAGATCGATGCTCAGCTTCCAGACCATGCGCCTCGGCGCGCCGGGGAAGGGCGCATACGTGAAGGCCGCATAGGCCGTCTCAGCGAGCTCGCGGGCCCAGGCGTTGGCCGTCGGGTCGCCCGTGTGCTGGGAGATCCGATCGAGCGCGTGCATCCAGCGGGTCAGGTAGTGGAAGTATTGCCCGTCGCGGTGCCATTCGAGTTCCGGATTGGGCGGCTCCTCAGGGCTGCGCTCGGGGAGCTCCTT
>DASYPD010000402.1:0-4704 GCA_036007005.1 Gemmatimonadales bacterium | reverse complement strand
TCTGCTCAACTCCGCCTTCGCGAAGGTATTCATGGCCGCCACCGCAGCCGCGCTGGTATGCTGGTCGGTCGCAATCTTGCGGACTGGCGCTTTCCCCTCCTGGACGGTCTGGCTTGGCGTGGGGTTCGGCGCGGCGGGGCTGGTGCTTGTGCTGGGTGGCTTCCTGGGCACCAGCGTGCACGAGTTCGCGCTCTTCGTGCTGGGGTTTACCGTGTGGACGATCGCGATTGGGGTGCTGCTTACCCAGGCGGGTACGGCGGAGTCGGTGCCCCGAGGTCTTTGATGGATCCGTGCCGAGCGCTGGCCGCTGAGTATTCGGGGAAAGCGGCGGCCTACGCGCGGTACTGGTCGCCGGTCATCCGGCCGATGGCGTTGCCGCTCTTCCCGGCGCTTCCGCTGGCCTCGGCCGCGCGGGTGCTCGACGTGGGAACGGGAACGGGTGCACTGTGGGCCGATCTGCAGGAAGCGGCACCAGCCGCGCAGCTCCTCGGCATCGATCGCTCCATCGGGATGCTGCGGCGCGGCGCGGCGCCGAAGGGGCGAGTGGCCGTAATGGACGGGCAACAGCTCGGGCTGCGGCGTGACTCAATCGATGTCGCGGTGCTGGTATTCGTCCTGTTTCACTGGCCGGATCCGGTGCGCGGGCTCCGCGAGCTGTTGCCGGTGCTCAAGCCGGGAGGCGTGTTAGGGCTGACGAGCTGGGGCTTCGATCCGGGACTGCCGGGTGCGGACATCTGGGCCGAGGAGCTGGAGTCGGCGGGGGCCGCGCCCGACCCGCGAGATCCGAGCGTGATGCGGCAGGCGCTGATGGATACCGTGCTGAAGCTGGGCGATCTGCTGGTGGCGGCCGGTTTCCGGCCCCTGCGACTCTGGAGCCAGCCATTCGTGCATCAGTGGGAGCTGGAGCGGCTGCTGGCAGTACAGGTCGGCTGCGGGCTGCCGGCGCGGCGGTTGAGCAGCCTCGAGCCGGGAGCGAGCACGGTATGCGAGAGCCGAGTTCGAACCCGGATGGCCAGGCTCACCCCGGCAGAGCTGTCATACAGGACAGAAGTGTTGTTCGGGGTAGCGGCGCGGCCGGGTTAGGAGTCTTAGTTTCCGGCGACCAGCCGCTCGAACCGCGGATTCCCCCGGAGGGAGGCGAACGTCGGATCGATCCGGAGCCAACCGGGTGAGACGAAATAGGGGACCTTAAGCAGCGCCTCTAACCGGTCGATCGCCTTCTCCGGCTCCGCTACGATGGCGTAGATCGTCGCGAGCCTGAGCTGGGTTGACGGCCCGCGATTGGCGTCCTTCGTCAGCGGGTTAAGCTCTGCCGCGCGCTCCCCTTCGCGCATCGCTTCTGCTTTGCGGCCGAGGTAGGCAAGCGCCAAGCCAAGGTCTCCGTGGGCACCGCTTTTCTCTGGGCTGGCTCTGACCTGCGCCTCGAGTGCGACCTGGGCGGAATCTGCGTAGATCCGAGCTTGGACCGGCTTCCCCTGGCGCCAATAGGTGCCGGCAAGCGCCAGTCCCCAACTGCTCTGGCTTCCGTCGAAGGCGCTGGGGCGAAGCCGCAGGAGCAGGGTCTGTTGCTCGTCGTCGAGTACCCACGCTGACGACTTCGTCCCGAAGAACGCAACCAGGGCGGCGGGCTCGACCTCCTTGGGCGCCGCTCGAAGGACGCGGCGGGCGCCTGCGAGATCGCCTTCCGCGAGATACGCTGTGACATAGCCCGACCGGAGATCCAGATTCGTGGGTGCGAGGGCCACACCCCGTTCGAGCGCGGGACGGGCTTCCGCATAGCGCCGGAGGAAGAGCAAGACATACCCTAGTCCGGCGGCGGCCCGGGCCGAGCGTGGGTCGAGCCGGGCCGCCTGCTCCAGGTGCACCCTCGCGGCTTCGTAGCGGCCGAGGCCCTGCTCATCGCCCGCCACCTCGCGCAGGTAGCGCGCGTCCCCCGGCGCGAGGCTCAGCGCGATGCTGTCCTCAGCCAGCGCCCGGAGATTGTCGCCCAGGACGAAGAATTGGTACGCCCCCATGGCGACGTGCGCCTCCGGATGCCGTGGCGCGAGCGCGAGAGCGCGTTCGGCGGCTGCCCGGGCCGCAGCCGCGCCGGCCGGTGCGGCGCCGGTGATGTAGTACAACCGCGCGTGAGCGCTGGCGAGGTGGGCCCAGGCCAGTGCGAACGTCGAATCGAGCGCCACGGCCTCTGCGTAGGCTGCCACGGCCCGGCGGAGAGTGGGCGGGGTGTTGTCCGATCCGGCAGCGTTCCCCCGGAGATAGGCATCATAGGCCGTCAGGCTCTGGGTCGGCGCGGCGGCCAGCTCCCGTCGGGTGCTGTCACCCAGTGCCACGTTGAGTTCCTGGGCCACCCGCTCCGCGATCTCGGATTGAACCTTGAACACGTCGGTCAGTGCTGCGTCGAAGGGGGCCTGCCACTTCAGCGTGCCGGTCGCCGCTTCGACCAGGGAAGGACTCACCTGCACGCGGTTCACCCCACTCGCGCTCTTCGCCCAGCGAACCGTGCCCATCAGCACATAGGCGACCCCGAGCTCCTGCCCGATTTGGGCCACACTCTTGGACGTCTTCCGATACTGTTCCGCGCTGGTGGACGCTGTGATCCGCAGGCCGGGGAGTGTGGTGAGTTTCCCCCTGACCGCATCGGTAATCCCGTCGGCGAAATAGTTCTGCTCGACCGGACCCTGGTTCTCGAACGGCAGAACGGCCAGCCGAGGCGAACCGCCTCCCATCCCCTCGCCGCTGTGACTCCGCGTCCACGCAAAGAGGACCCCGGCGCCGATCACGATTCCGAGCCCGAGTATCGTGAACAGCGGACGGCGGATATGGAGGCCCGAACCGGCGGGCCGAGCGGTCGTGGCGGAGCCGCTCAGAGCCGCGGCGAACTCGGCCACGCTCCGGAGCCGCGCTTCGGGCCTGTGGGCCAGCCCGCGTTGCAGCGCGCGATCCGCCGCTTCCGTCACCTCGGGCCGCTTCGTTCGTACGCTCGGCACCGGTCGGGTGAGGGCCGCTGCCATCAAGGCGGCCGCGGTGGGGCCGCTGTAGGGCGCCTCCCCAGCCAGCATCTCGTAGCAGACGACGGCGAGGCTGTATTCGTCGGCGCGACCGTCGACCGCGCTCTCACCCATCGCCTGCTCGGGCGCCATGTAGGCCGGCGTACCGATGCTCATCCCCGTTTCGGTGAGCTGCGGCTGACCCGAAACGGGCTCCCCTATCGGACGCGCAATGCCGAAATCGGCCACCAGCGTGGCGCCGTCCTCGGTGAGCAGGATGTTCTCTGGCTTGATGTCCCGATGCACCACGCCTTCCCGGTGGGCATACTCCAGCGCCTGCGCCGCCTCCCGGGTAATCCGAAATGCGTCCTCCAGTGGAAGCCGCCCCTCCCGCTCCAAGCGGCTGCGTAACGACTCACCCCGCACGAACGGCATCGTGAACCAGAGCAGTCCGCCCGCGACGCCGGAGTCCAGGACGGTGAGGATGTGGGGGTGCTGCAGCCGAGCCGCCAGCTTGATCTCGCGCTTAAAGCGCTCGGGCCCGAGCACGGTGGCCAGCTCGGAATGGAGAACCTTGAGTGCGACCGGGCGGTCGTGCTTGAGATCGTGAGCGAGATAGACCGTCGCCATGCCGCCGCGACCGAGCTCGCGCTCGATGGTGTAGGCAGCGGCCAATCCGGTTTCCAACCGCGTGCGGGGATCCGAGAAGTCGTTCCGATCGGTCAAGGAGAGAAAGCCGGAGTTTCCATTGCATGATTATAGGGGAAACTCGGGCGGTGGGCGAGAGCGAGGCGTTTCCTCACCGGGCTGAGCTGGCGCGGCGGCTGGTCATGGCGCGGCCGGGTTAGCTCCCTCACTCGGGAAGCGCGGGCTTTACGAGAAGGGGATCGAGTGAAAAGGGCTCCTGGAAGTAGCGCTGTTGCCAGCCGGGCCTGGCGGCATCGAGCAGCAGAGCAGTTGCTGCGCCCAGGGGATAGAATGCCACGCGCCTTGTGCGAGCAAGCTCGGCTGCGTGCACCTCGGCAAGCATGCGAGCCTCGAGCCTCCCGGCAACCACTTCATACGGGGTGAAGTCTGGCAGCGCGCGAAACGACGGACCGGGCACCTGCCGACGCGCGGCCAGCTGTGCGACGCGCTCCTCGGTGTAGCGGGCCACTCCCTCCTGCCAGAGCTGGAACTCGAAGTAGCGATAATCCCCCGGGGCCAGCGCCTCACGCAAACTCGCTAGGGCCTTCACGTGTGCAGCGTATCGCGCCGCGAACGACGCTGTCCCCCGGACAGCGAGCGCCGTGGCCAGGGTGTTGGCCAGAACACGGAAACGCTGCTGGATGGGCATCGAGTCATACGGAAAGGCGTAATTGAGCATCCACATCCCGCTCTGGTCGCCGTGGGAGAGCTGCAGGGAATCCACCGCCGAGAAGTAACCCGGCTCCGACATCTGGAGTTGATGGAAATGCTCGTGCAGCAGCGTAAGCACCCACTCCGTCGAGCTCTTGCCGGTCTGCTCGGCCTGCCCAATGACGATAGTGGGAATGCCGCCCACGGCGGGAAAGGTCGCCAGCAGTTGAGGCGAGTATTGTCGAGCGCGCGCGAAGACGTCCGCTTTGAGCAACGAGTCATAGCCCAGGGGCTTGAAGTCGGCCGAAGGCCTGGGATGCCGCAACAGGAATTCGCGCTCCGGGGTCACCAGCAGGACGGCAAACGGCGCGCTGCTCCA
>DASYPD010000401.1:0-2536 GCA_036007005.1 Gemmatimonadales bacterium | reverse complement strand
CGCGCGCGCGGGGACTCCGCGAGCGGCGCGTGCTCTGGCGGCATGCCTGGCGCACCACGCTGGTGCCGATGCTCACCCTGCTCGGGCTCTGGCTGCCGATTCTGGTTTCCGGCTCGGTGTTCGTGGAATCGGTTTTCAACTGGCCCGGGCTCGGCTCGCTTGCCGCGCAAGCCATCGCGGCCCGGGATTACCCCGTTCTGCTCGGGACCGCCATGCTGGTGTCGGCGGCGGTGGTGCTCGCCGGGCTGCTCGCGGATCTCGGCTATGCGATCTTCGATCCGCGGGTGCGCCTCGCGTGATCGGCTCGCTGGCCGAGCTGCTGCGCCGCGCCTGGCGCCACCCTTCGGGACGCTGGGGCGCCCTCGCCCTGCTGATCCTCGCCCTGGCCGCGCTGCTCGCGCCGCTCTTCTTGCAGGATCCCGCCGCGATGCCCGATGTCGTGGCGGGAGCCACACCTCCCTCCCTCGCCCATCCGTTCGGCACCGATCAGCTCAATCGCGATATTCTCGCCCGCGTGGCCAGCGGGGGACGTATCTCGCTCAGCGTGGCGAGTCTCGCTGTATTGCTCTCCCTGACCGTCGGCTCCACGGTAGGATTGCTCGCCGGCTATCTGGGGGGTTGGGTGGACGCGGTACTCATGCGGACCGTCGATGCGGCGCTCGCGATTCCCCGCCTTTTCGTGATTCTGCTCCTGCTGGTCGTCTGGGAGCGGATTCCCCTGGCCGCCTTGATTCTGGTGCTGGGCACCACGGGCTGGTTCGCGACCAGCCGTCTGGTCCGCGGCGAAGTACTGCGGCTCCGGCATGAGGCCTTCGTCCTCGCCGCGGAAGGTCTCGGCGCGACCCCGCGCCGCACCATCGTCCGCCACCTGCTGCCCAACGCCGCAGGTCCGCTGCTCGTGGCCGCGACGCTGGGAGTGGGAGACGTCATCCTGCTCGAGGCGGGGCTATCTTTTCTTGGTCTCGGCATCCAGCCGCCGACTCCCTCGTGGGGTGGCATGGTCCTCGACGCCCGCCCGCTGATCGTGAGTGCTCCCTGGACCGCGATTTTCCCCGGAGCCGCCATCGTCCTCACGGTGCTGTCCGTCAATCTCCTCGGCGACGCGCTGCAGGCGGCGCTGGATCCGCGCAGCGCATGACGCCACTGCTCGAGGTCCGCGATCTCACGATCAGCTTCCCGACGGAGCGGGGCGAGGCCGTGCCGGTCTCCCACATCGGTTTTCGCATTGAGCGGGGAGAGACGCTCGCGCTGGTGGGAGAATCCGGAAGCGGAAAGAGTTTGACCGGTCTCGCCCTGCTCGGATTGGTGCCGCCGCCGGGCCGCCTCGCACCCGGCAGCCGAATCCTGCTCGATGGAGACGATATCGCGGGGCAGAGCGGTGAGGTGATGCGGGACATCCGTGGCCGCAGGATCGGCATCGTGTTCCAGGACGCCCTCACCAGTCTCACCCCGGTGCTGACTGTGGGCGCTCAGCTTCGCGAAGCCATCTCGGCGCATCGCCGCCTCCCGGCGAGGCAGGCGCGCGAGAACGCGCTCGCCTTGCTCGCTGAAGTCGGCCTTCCCGACCCGCCGACCAGTTATTCCGCTTACCCGCACGAGCTCTCCGGGGGACAACGGCAGCGCGCCCTGATTGCGATTGCTCTCGCGGGCCAGCCGGATCTCCTCATCGCGGATGAAGCCACCAGCGCGCTCGATGTGACCATTCAGGCGCAGGTGCTGGAGACCTTCGACCGGCTGCGCGCGACGCGCGCCATGGCCATGTTGCTCATTACCCACGATCTCGGCATCGTCGCGGGCCGGGCCGACCGCGTCGCCGTGATGTACGCGGGCCAGATTGTCGAAACCGCCACGACCGAGGGACTGTTCGCGGCTCCGGCACATCCCTACACTCGCGCCTTGTTCCGCGCGATCCCGCGGCTCGACAGCTCAGCCGAGCAGCTCACCACGATTCCGGGAAGTGTGCCGCTCCCGACGGAGTGGCGGCCGGGCTGCCGCTTCGAACCGCGCTGCCCGGAGGCCCTGCCCGAGTGCGCGACGCTGGAACCGCCTGTCGTGCCGCTCGGGGGAGGCGCGACGAGCCGCTGCTGGCTGCCGGCCCGGCGGGAGCAATGACCGCCGCACTCGTCTCGGTCACCGATCTGGTCAAGCGCTACGAGGGAGGGGGAGCCTGGCGCCGGCGCCGACCGGTCTTCGCCCTGAACGGCGTGAGCTTCACCATAGGCGCCGGCGAAACGCTGGGGCTGGTCGGCGAATCGGGCTCCGGAAAATCCACGCTGGGCCGGGTCGTCGTACGACTGGCCGCGGCCAGCAGTGGCAGCGTCCGCTATGCGGGAGAGGAAATCCTCGGACTCGAAGGCAAGGCCCTTCGCAAGCTCCGGCGCAGCATCCAGATGATCTTTCAGGATCCTTACAGCTCCCTCAACCCGCGGCTGCGGGCCGGCGCCGCGGTGGCGGAGGGATTGGAGATCCATCGGCTGCTGCCGAGCCGCGAGATCCCGGCGCGCGTCGAGCAGCTCTTCGAGGAAGTCGGCCTCGA
>DASYPD010000400.1:0-1738 GCA_036007005.1 Gemmatimonadales bacterium | reverse complement strand
GGGGGAGACCTCCTATGGGCGTGTCAAGTGGTTTTTTGCGCCGCGCGCTCATGCGGGTTGCCTCAGGGTGTGACGGCCGATGTTAGCCAAGTGGTACTGCTCGTCGTACGGCACCTGGCGCGACCACATGGCGAAGATGATCTTCAACCACTTCGCGCCCAGGGCCCGGAGCGCATGGTGGTGGCTGTGGCCGCGCTCCCGGCAGCGGTCGTAGTATGCCCGGGCCCACTCGCTGGACCGGAGCGATAGGAAGGCCAACTGATGCACAGCGACGCGGAGGTGCGTGTTGCAGGCGAAGCGAAATTTCACGACATGCGCTTGGCCGCTCCGCTCGGTCACCGGCACCGTCCCGGCATGACCCTGGAGATGCTGCACGCTAGCCCAGCGGCCCGCAGCGTCGCCCAGTTCGGCCCACAGGCTGGGCACCGTCGTACCGCTGCGGCCGCCCGGCAGCGTGGCCGCCCACTCAGCCGCCGGTAGCGTGGCGAAAAAATCCTCCACCGCCTGACGGTAGGCGCCCACCGCCGCGCTCGTGACCTCGAGTTGCTCGAGCAGAACGGCCAGCCGGCGCGCCTTGACCCGCACGACGTGCTCCGGGACCGGCAGTTGCGGCGCCTGCAGCTGCGACCACAGCTCCGCTATCCGCTCGGGACTCAGCCGCTGCCCCCGGCTCCAGCGCTGCCACTGGCGCTCGGTCAGGCGCCCCAGCGCCGCGGGCGTGGGGTACGCACGCAGAAATTGCCGCGCCCAGCGACTCGTGAAGTCCCCGCAGACGTCCAGCGCCCGCGGGTAGTACTCCTTCACCGTGATCGTCAACTGATTGAGCAGGCGCGTCTGCTGCCGCACTTGCCGGGCATAGTCCCGGGTCAGCGCCTTGAGCTCCTGGGCCGCCTCCGAGCTGGGCCGCAGCGGCGACAGATGGTGGTGATCGGTGCGTAAGAAACTGGCGGCCACCCGGGCATCGAAGGGATCGCTCTTCGCCCCACTCATCCGGAAGCGATCGCGGGCCCGATCCAGCGCCTTGGGATTCAGCGCGTATACCACGACGCCATGATCCAGCAGAAAGTCTACGACCCGGCCATCCGGCCGCTCGATCGCCGCCCACAGCTCGACGCCTTCGGCCCGGCGCTCGTCCAGCCACCGTCCCCACTCCGCGAATGCCGCCGCTGTCTGGGGCAGCACGCGGCTCGCCACCTTCGTCGCCGCTTCATCCTCAACCCACACGGCGTGCTCGGTGTCGCCCCAATCCACTCCGATGTAGTAACGCATGCCACCTCCTCGCGGGCTCGGGATCCGGCGCTCGGAGTGTGAACGGCCAGTTGGCCTTATATCGGTCCTTTCCGGACGACCTCCTCTTGAACCTCGATGCCGTTCGTGTCGCAGGCCGGGACGGTCTCCCCCTGATCCTCGCGGGATGGGGTCGGGTTGGTCCTCAGCCTGCGAACCCCGAGAACGCGGTCGTATGACCTCAGCTTCTAGCCGACAGGATATAAGGGGTCGGTTACCCCGTTCCCTGCCAAGTAGCATGAGGCCGCTACCCGTCCGATTGGGAATTCCTCGCCGCACCGCCGAAGCGAAAAACGGTCGTGGGTAGAGACCCCTTCCCCGTCCCTGCCGCACCACCCGGGCGACGCCCCCGCAGGAGCGCTCGTGAATAGTCGGGGCTATGCGCGTGCGGGGACGCCGAGGTACGCCTCGATCACGGCCGGAGCGTTCAGGACGTCCGCCGGCGTGCCCT
>DASYPD010000399.1:0-1871 GCA_036007005.1 Gemmatimonadales bacterium | reverse complement strand
ACCGGATTGGAATCATCACCGGAGCAGCCGGCGGACGGATCGCCGCCGCGAGGAACGCGGGCCTCGATACCTACCTCACCGGCGAGGGCGCGCACCACACCTTTTTCGATGCGATGGAGCTCGGGGTCAACGTCATCTATGCGGGCCATTACGCCACCGAAACGGTGGGCGTGAAGGCGCTGGCGGCCCAGCTGGGCGAGTCTTTCGCGCTGCCCTGGGAGTTTCACGATCATCCCACCGGTCTGTGAGCCAGCTCCCGGCTCTCGAGCTCACGGGAATCAGCAAGCGATTCGGCTCCGTGCACGCGCTCAACGGCGCGGACTTTGTCTTGCTGGCGGGGGAGATTCACGCGCTGCTCGGGGAGAACGGGGCGGGGAAGTCCACTCTGCTGCATATCGCGGACGGAATGTTCGCGCCGGATCGCGGCAGCATCCGCGTCTATGGCCAAGCGGCCAGGCTCCGCTCGCCGCGGGACGCCCGTGCCCTGGGCATCGGGATGGTGCACCAACACTTCACCAGCATCGGCGCCTTGACGGTTGCCGAAAACATTGCACTCGCGGTGGCTCGTCACGCGCCGCGCGAGACCGGGCCGACCCACGCAATGATCGGTGAGCTGGTGCACGGGCTGGATCCGCGAGCCCGCGTGGAGCTCCTGAGTGTTGGGCAACGCCAGCGCCTCGAGGTCGTCAAAGCACTCGCGACCGGTGCCAGGATCCTGCTGCTGGACGAGCCGAGCGCGGTGCTCGCGCCCGGAGACGCGGAGGAGCTGTTCGCGCGGCTGCGCAGCTTCGTGGAACAGGGCGGAGCGGTGGCCTTGATTACTCACAAGCTTCAGGAGGTGTTTGCCGCCGCTGACCGGGTGACTGTCCTGCGGCATGGCAGAGTGACGTTGAGCGGCCCAGTCCCCCCGCAGAGTGTGGCCAGCGCTGGGAGTCTCGCCGACGCGATGCTGGGGGAAACTCCCGCACGCCGTCAACAGGACGCGGAGGAGCCGCCGAGCGGCGCAGCGATCGATTCGCCTGGGGTGGGCACGAACCACCCGCTGGTGCGCATCGGGGAGATCTCCATCTACCCCGGAGAGCTCATCGGGATCGCCGCGGTCGAAGGGAACGGACAGCGAGAGTTTCTGCGGAAGCTGGCGGGCATCCGCGAGACAGTGCCGGCGCCGCCCAGGGCGCCGGTCGCGCTATCCGTGGCGGGGCCGGTCGCCTTCGTACCGGAAGATCGCGTGCAGGAAGGCCTCATCCCCGCGCTGTCGCTCACGGAAAACGTCGTGCTGGGGCTCAGCGGAGATCCCCGCTGGTCGCACGGCCCGTGGCTCGACTGGCGGGCGGCCCGAGCGCACACGGCCTGGCTCATCTGGAACTTCGGCATCCGCGCTCCCGGGCCGGACGTCGCTGCCGAAACGCTGTCGGGTGGCAACCAGCAGAAGGTCATCCTCGCGCGGGCGCTGGAGGGAGGCCCGCGCATTCTGCTCGCCGAAAACCCCACTCGTGGTCTCGATATCCGCGCGACGGCCGCCGTGCACGAACGGCTGCGGGGCGCTGCGCAGGCCGGCGTGGCGGTCCTGGTGTATTCCGCCGATCTGGATGAAGTGCTGCAGCTGGGGCAACGGGTGCTGGTGGTGCGGCAGGGCACGGTGGTCGAAGCCCCACGGGGCGCGGATCGGAACCGCGTCGGTCAGCTGATGGTGGGGCTGCACCCGGTGTGAATCAGCAGCCGGCGGTCTACCGGATCAGCCTCAGAGCGCTGCTTTCCGCGGCGGCGGCTCTCGGCACGGGCCTCCTGGTGCTGGCGCTGGGCCTCACGTTCGCGGGTTACGACGCTCCGCTGGCGCTGGGCGCGCTCTGGCGCGGAGCGTTCGGATCCTC
>DASYPD010000398.1:0-1943 GCA_036007005.1 Gemmatimonadales bacterium | reverse complement strand
GGACCACCTCAATCACGGCTGCGATCTCGCCGGCAACCTCATCGGGCCGGCGCTCGGCATCCATATCGGCTGCGGCGCCGACCCGAGCAAGCCGGACTGGGACAAGGAAATTCGCCGGCTCGAAGAGAAGGTGAAGGCGGGGGCCGAGTACGTCATGACCCAGCCCGTCTACGACCCCAGCACGGTGGAACGGTTCCTCTCGTCGGTCCGGCACCTGCAGGTGCCGATCATGATCGGCATCCTTCCCCTCTACTCCCACCGGAACGCGGAGTTCCTCCACAACGAGGTGCCGGGGATGAGGATCCCGGACGACATCCGGGAGCGGATGCACAAGGCCGGTTCGGGCGAGAAGGCGCAGCTCGAGGGAGTGGCCATTGCGCAAGAGGCGCTCCTCGCCGCGCGCGACATGGCCCAGGGCGTCTACATCATGCCGCCGTTCAACAAGGTGGAGCTGGCCGTGCGCGTCATCGAGCCGCTGAGCTAGCGTTCGCGCTTACTGACATTTATTCAGTCAACTCTTCCCGGGACGAGTTGGTTTTCCTGCTGTTCTCCCGCCATTATTCCAGGGATACGATGAGGTAGATCCGCAGGTCGAGATCGATCCGGGGGCGATCGTGGATCGCAGCTCCAAGACCCGCACCAGCGCTGAGGACGCCGCTGGCACGGGAGTAGAATGAATCGTGCGCTCCCCCTGGGTCCCCATGTCTCTCCTCGCCGCGGCGGCGCTAGCTGCGCCCGCGCTCGCTCAGGAAAAATCCACGCCGCCGGTCTTCTCCGCCGGCACCGACGTCGTCAACGTCACCCTGACCGTGCGGGATCCCCAGGGCCACTTCGTATCCGACCTCACGCGGGAGGACTTCGCCGTCCAGGAAGACGGCCGGCCGCAAGCAGTACAGGTGTTCGCCCGGGCCGTGCAACCGGGCCACGACGAGACGCTCGCCCTCGACCTCGGCCTCCTCCTCGACACCAGCGAGAGCATGCTCAAGATGCTGAAGCTCTCGCAGCAGGCGGCCGTGCGCTTCCTGCAGTCCATTCCGCGCGCGCGCAACCTGATCACGATCTTCTTCGACGAGGACATCCGCCTCTCGCGCTACGACAGCGAGAACCAGCAGGGGCTGATCGAGCGGATCGAGACCATCAAGGGCGGAGGTTGGACCGCGCTTTACGACGCGATCGCCGTCTACCTTGCCCGGGTGCAGGACTCCAACGGGCGCAAGGTCCTGGTGCTGTTCACCGACGGTGAGGACTCCCGGAGCGCCGTCGGGCTCGGCGACCTGCTCCAGACCATCCGCTCCAGCGCCGTCACCATCTACCCGATCGGCTTCATGGGCGGCTTTCCCACCGGCAGCACGCGGCTGCTGCAGTCGCGGGCGTTCCTCCAGCAGATCGCGGAGATCACCGGCGGCCAGCTCTTCACCCCGAACACCTCGAAGGACCTCGGGCTCATCTTCCAGAAAATCCTGGACGAGCTGTCCGCGCAGTACGTGATCGGGTTCGTCTCCGACAACCAGCGCCGCGACGGCAAGTTCCGCAAGCTGAAGGTGGACGTCCGGCGCGACGGGTTGAAGGTGCGGCACCGCCTGGGGTACTTCGCGCCCGGCGCGGGCCGCTGACCGGGGCTACTTCCGGACCAGCGCTTCGAGGCGCCGCTCCAGCTCCCGCACCCGCTTCTGCAGCTCGGGAAGCCTCGCGAACACCGCGATCGACTTGAGCCAGGCCCGATTCTCGATGGCGGGTGAGCCCGAGATGACCGCGCCCGGCTCCACGTCTCCGGGGACCCCCGTCTGAGCGGTGACGATGGCGCCATCGCCGATGTGGATGTGGCCGACCACGCCGACCTGCCCGGCCAGCGTCACCCGGTCGCCGACCTTCGTGCTGCCGGCGATGCCCACCTGGCCGGCGAGCACGCTGTCGCGGCCGATGGTGACGGAGTGGCCGATCTG